>CAMDKT010000452.1 GCA_945900935.1 Candidatus Sulfopaludibacter sp. SbA3
CGCTCTTGCGCTTTGCTATCACTTCACCTCCATCAGGTTGTGAAAAGGACTTTCACCTTCAAGCTGTCGATCATGCTCGGCACACAAAAAAAGCGGCCCGCGTGGGGCCGCCTTTTTTGGTTGGGTTTGCGGATAGCTTAGAAGACTAAGCGAACGCCAAGACGGATGTTGCGGGGAGCCTGGTAGGCACCCGCGCCGCCGGCCCGGTAGCTGCCGCCGGGCAGGTTGTAGATCGGATTGAGGGGGATGCGCGGGTCGTTGGCCTTCACGAACGCCCTTGGATCGTAGCCCTTGAAGAAGTCAACCGGGTCGATGCCGATAGCGCCGGCGCGGTTAAGCTGCGTGGTCCGGCTGATCACCGCGGCCTGGTTGAACAGGTTGACGATGTTGGCTTCAAAACGAGCAGTGAATTTCTCGTTGATCTTGAAGCCATGGTTGTAGCTGAGGTCGGACTGGACGTAAGCCGGGGTCCGGCCCATGTCGCCGCGACCATAGGGAAAGGTCGGGGCGGCGATGTAGATGACGGACGTGGAGTCCGGCGTACCGCTCCAGGCGTTCTGGCTGAACCCGATGGTTCCGATTCCGAGTTTGCCCATCTTCTGGTCGAAGCCGGTATAGAATTTAACCGTGTGCGGACGGTCGGTACCAAGGCGGCCGAGAACGTTCTTCTGGCTGCCAGAGGCATCGAAGTAGTAGTACGGCAAATCGAATGCACGGCTGACGCCGGGATCGGAGCGGCCGGATTCGTCGGAGTTGGCCGAACCGGAGTAGTTGCCGTACAGGCGGCTCCAGGTGTAGCTGGCATTGGCGTTCAGCTTGTTGAAGTAGCGGCCATCGAGGCGGAACTCAACGGCGTCATACTGGCGGACAGCCTCTGGAACGAGGAACGTACCGTTGGGCGTCTTGCCGTTATAGACCTTGGAGGGGTCATTACGAGTGAGGCCGAAACCAGGGTTGCCGATGATGTACTGTTCGTCTTCGTGGGCATCCAAAACGCCGATGTCTTCGATGGCCTTGAGCAGGTCCTTACGGACGTAGCGGGCGCTAAGGACAAGGCGGTCATTGATGGCGCGAGACAGCGTGGCGCTAAATTCGCGCGAGGTGTAAGGCTTGATGCCCGGATCGATGCCTTCGATTTCGCCGGCGGCATTGATGGGGAGTGTGCGGTTGTCGTACTGGGTGATCTTCTCACCGCCCGCGCCAGGGGTGGCAAAGCCAAGCGCCAGGACGTTGGGGTTATCCAACTTGTAGGCGTGGGAAACCCAGTAGTCGGAACCGAAGGAGCCGCGAGCGAGTTCATACCGCAGCACGTCGTAGAAAATGCCGAAGTTGCCGGCGAGTTTCCACTTGCCGTCGCCCATGATGTCCCAGGCGGCGCCGATACGGGGCGCGATCTTGCTGCCCCAACCGAAACTGACGGGGTTAGCGACCTTCTTGCCGTTGACTTCCTTCTTGTACGGGGGAAGGAATTCGTTTTCGAAACGAACGCCAAGGTTGAGGGTGACGTTCTTGTGGACGCGCCACTGACCCTGCAGATAGAAGCCCTGGTTTCTGCTGTTCACGTCGCCGAGGTTGCGGACGCCGTCCTGCCAGATGTAGTAGCCGTAGTTGCCTGTCACGCCGCGGAACGAGCCGCGCGTGAAGGCGTCACCCCAGAAGATTTGGAAGAATCCGTTGGTATAGTTGGTGCTGACATCGTTGGAGACGCGGGCCCGCGCATAGCCGAACTTGAAGATATGCTGCTGGCCCTTGATGTTGGCGATGTAGCTGGAATCAAGGTACATGTTCTGGCGGGTGGTGATGTCTTTCACGACGCCGAGAGTGGATGTGACGTTACGATAGCCGTTCGCGCCGGCATTGGCTGGCGGGACCGGCAGCTTGGACTGCGAAGACGCCGTCAGATACTGCAGGTAGGGAGCGCCGGACAGGCCGTAATTGCCAATCTTGTCATTCTGATACTTGTAGCCAAAACGGGCAGTGGCGAGCCACTTGCTGGTGATGGAATAAGTGCCGCCGGCGTTGACCGACTGCGAAGGCTGAAAGCCGCCCTGAACGGTCAGGTCATTGGTGGGGGCGGCGACGCGGGGGTCCGGGTTGGTAAGGGCACCGGTCACCTGCAGTGGCGACCAGGTCTAGGAGGCGTACGTTTGCAGCTTAGAGATGGGGTTATAGTCGACGCGGGTAAAACCGTAGTGCGTCTTCTGGGACTGATTGAACTGGCGGGCACCGCTGGCATAATTGATGGTCCGGACCGTATGGAAGAGTTCGGGCGAGTAGCCGGTCGTAAAGAACAGGCTGTTCTTTATGATCGGGCCGCTGAGGGTGAACCCCGGATAGCGAAAGGATTCATTGTCCTTCGGCTGCGCGTAAAAGTCCGCCAGGTTGGCGTTGGCTGGCGAGCGCTGCCAATAACCGCGAGGACGGGGATTCAGTTCGTCATTGGTGAACTGATAGAAACCAACGCCATGGAAGTCGTTGGAGCCACCCTTGGTGGAGACGTTGATCACGCCGCCAGTGGCGCCGCCGAATTCGGCTTCGAAGCCGCCGGACTTGATCTGGATTTCCTGAATGAATTCGAACGGAATGGAGTTCTGGACGCGGAGCGAGCCGCGGCGAATGTCGGAGACATCCACGCCGTCAATTAGGAAAGCGTTTTCCGAACCCGAAGCTCCGTCAACCTGGAAGCCGCCGACACCCGCGTTGCCATTCTTATTTTCCTGACGCACTCCGGGCGCCATCGCCAGCAGCGTATGAAAATTACGGCCTTTGGGCAGCGCGTCAAACGTAGCGGCGCTAATGTTAGTGGACGTCTTGGAAGAGGTGACATCGAGGGAAATGGCCGAGTCCGTAACTTCCACGACTTCGGCGACCGCGCCCACGGCCAGCTTCGGATTAAAGTCGATCTGCGAGCCGAGCTTAACGGCAATGTTCCGTTGTACTAACTTCGAGAAGCCCTGCTTGGTGACCGTTAACGTGTAGTTGCCGATCGGCAACTGCGGCAGGATGTATTTGCCAAACGAATTGGACTGCGTTTCCACACCCTTCGGCAGGATAGCGCTGGTGGCGGAGATGGTGGCACCAGGAACGCCGGCGCCAGTGGCGTCCGTAACGGTTCCCGTAATTAGACCGGAATTCTCCTGTGCCCAGCCGGTCATGATACAACCCGCCAGCACACAGACTCCGAGTAAAGTTCGCGCGGCAATGCCGGCAAACCGGCCGCTAAAGCGGTGAAGGTTCGATTTCATTGTGACCCTTTCCCTTGTGATTGAAAAGACTTTCGTACTCATCCGATTCCCTGGTCGGGAAGCGGTAATGCGAGACTGCCGGGACACTCTGAAACAACCGGCAGGTTTGTGATTCTGCGATGCCGTACTCCATACAACGTCATCAAACTGCAATCACATTTGCCTAGAGACTACCACGAATCGATGGTGCTTGGAAGCATAACATTGCATAGAAAAAGCAGGACGGCGGCGTCCTGCTCTCCTCCGAAATATAGTGTAGGTCTAATGAACTGATTTACCCGAAGTCCGAAACTCATACTGCTGAATCTCGATCGCCGCCACGCCCCCATCAAAACGAATCACACGCCCGCGCGCCACCAGTTTCAATGGCGTCTCGTTATTAAGCTGAGCCGGCCAACTCACCGACAGTTCCAGACGCCGTCCCGGCAACAGCATGTGATCGCTCGTGAAGAGGATTCCCTTGCTACTCATGTTAATCGTCCGGCCCGTGCCGATCTCGTCAGCGATCTTCTTGCTGATCACCTTGTAGCGAACCTCGCGTTCGATCGGAAATCGAACCGCTCCCCGCCGGTCTTTGTTCTGCGTGTCTATATGCAATACATACCTCCAAACGTCTTTCCCCGGTTTCCGGCGGAATGAATCGCCCCCTTTTGGCCCCACGCTGCGGTGGACTCGGGTGACTGCTCCCATCCAGATTGCTACTCTCACTGTGCATCAACAATAGAACACCCGATTCATTCGCCCATAGTACTTGGTGCTTCCAGGTCCGGTACGGATCGGAAGTACTCTGTGGTACTCCAGGCAAATGGGGGTATTAAGTAGTTTATCCCTACGCACACCCCTAACCATGGCATACTGGCCCCTATGAGACTGATTCTACCCATCTTCCTCCTCTTGACGCTCGCGGCGAATGCCGAGAAAAAGGTCGTCGCCCCTCCCGGCTCACCCACCGGCCGCCCCTTCTCCCCGGGCATTCTCTCCGGCGGGACCCTCTACGTTGCCGGTCAGGTCGGCCGCGACAAAAAGGGCGTTTACCCGGATAAATTCGAGGACGAAGTCAAGCTCACCCTCGATAGCATCGGCGAAATTCTGAAAGCCGGCGGATTCACCTTTGCCGATCTCGTCGCCGTCAATGTCTACCTCACCGACATGGAGCTGTTCGAAAAAATGAACGGCGTCTACACCAGCGTCATTCCCGAACCTCGCCCCGTCCGCACCACCGTCGGCGTCGCCAAGCTCGTCGGCAAAGCGCGTATCGAGATCACCGTCACTGCCCGGAAGTAGGCTTGTAAAAACCTTTCTTCGCCGCACGGATCGCCGACAGTTTCTCGGCGATCCGCGGTTCGACGCCCCGGTCCGTGGGCTCGTAAAACTTGGTCCCCGCCAGCCCCTCCGGTAAACACTCCATCCCAGTCACAGCCCCGCCATACTCATGCGCGTGCCGGTACCCTTCGCCATACCCCCACTGCTTCATGTGCTTGGTCGGTGCGTTGCGAAGGTGCATCGGTACCGGCTCGGCGGCGTGCGATTGCGTCGCCGCCCGCGCCGCGTTCAGGCCTTTATACGCCGCGTCGGATTTCGGCGCCAGACTCAAATAAAGTGCGCACTGCGCCAGCGCCTGATCTCCTTCTGGAATTCCCAGGAAATGAACTGTCTGCATGCACGCAATCGCTTGTTCCACGGCTCGCGGATCCGCCATGCCGATATCTTCCACCGCCATCCTTACCAGCCGCCGGACAATGTACATCCGGTCTTCCCCCGCTTCCAACATTCGCGCCAGCCAGTACAGCGCCCCGTCGGCATCGGAGGCCCGCACCGATTTATGCAGCGCCGAAATAATATTGAAGTGCTCCTCGCCCCCCTTGTCATAAAGCAGCGACTTTCGCGTGATAATCTCCGCCAGCGTCTCCTGCGTGATCTCGCCACCGCCCGCCGCCGCCAGTTCCAGCAGGTTATACGCCGTCCGCGCGTCGCCGTTGGCGAACTGCGCAATCTGTTCCAGATAAACCGGATCGCAACTCGTCTGCAACTCCCCAAGCCCCTTCACCAGCAGCCCC
>CAMDKT010000453.1 GCA_945900935.1 Candidatus Sulfopaludibacter sp. SbA3
GCGGCCTTCTCGCAGCCCGCTACCGACACGTTTGGATCCGCGCCCCGGTACCTCAACTACCGCGGACCCGGAATCAAAACCGTGGACGCCGCGCTGCTGAAGAGCTGGACAACTGTGGAAGGCCAACGCTTCGAGTTCCGGCTGGAAGCGGTGAACGCGACGAATACGCCGATTTTCGGCGATCCGGCGTCGTCGTTCGGCGCTGCCAACTTTGGGACCATCACGGGCACCAAAGTGGGCGCGCGCAACGTGCAATTGGGCTTCAAGTATTATTTCTGAGGCTCTGTTTTAACGTAGTTCGAAAAGGCCCCGGGGTTACTCCCTGGGGCCTTTCGCTTTTTCGTTCCATCATCTGATCGTAAGACCCCAACAGGATGGTGGTCATCCCCATCATTTCGCCGGTCTCTTCAAACAGCCCAGCGACGCGGGGACCTCTTCAGGGAACATGCGCGACTCGCCTCCGCGATGATATGCTGGGCCTACTCAAGTCCCCTACGTGGAGAAACAACAATGAAAAGCCGATTCGCGCTGACACTCTTGCTCGCGGCTGGAGCCATGATGGCCCAGACCGGCGGCGGCGCCACACTCGTAGGCACCATTAAGGATTCAACCGGTGCCGTCGTGGCCGGAGCGAAAGTGACCGTCGTCAACACTGCCACCGCCTTCATCGCTGAAAATACCACTTCTGCCGAAGGTGCCTATTACGTCCCCTATCTGGCTCCCGGCGAGTACCGGATCAAAGTGAGCGCGGCCGGCTTCAAGGAGTTTGTCCGCGAAGGCATCACGCTGCGTTCTTCCGAAGTGCCGCGCGTCGATATCACGTTGGACGTCGGCTCCGTCAACGATAGCGTTACCGTCAGCGCCTCCGCCTCTCTGTTAAACACGGAGAACGTGCTCAGCGCCAATGTGATTTCCAAGCAAGCGCTGGTGGAGACGCCGGGCGTGATGAAGCGCACGGTCTATCTGTTGCAGTTTATGCCTGGCGTTATCGGTGGTCTCCAGACTGGATTTCACATCACAGGACAAGCCCAAAACGACATCGGGTTTTCGATGGACGGCATCGCAGCCAAGTCGCCATACACAGGAACTGTGAACCAGGTGGATGGCGTCATACAAGGCAGCACCGACGCGATGGAAGAAGTGAGAGTTCTCACAACGGGCGTGTCGGCGGAATACGGACACTCGGCGGGCGGGTCAATGAAGATGGTGTACAAGTCGGGCACGAACCAATTACATGCATCTTTCGAAGACCGCTATCTGAATGGGAAATGGGTGCACCGTCACTTCTTAGAGCAAATCCAGCGGCCAAATGTGCCGTGGGCTTATCAGACGTTTGACTTGGTCGCCCATGGCCCGGTGGTCATTCCCAAGCTCTACGACGGCCGGAACAAGACGTTTTGGCTCTCCGATTACGCCATCAACCACGAGCGCACCATCAACGTGCGCGTAGCCACCGTGCCCACGCCGGAGATGCTCAACGGCGATTTTTCGTTCAAGGAAGCGCCCGGCGGCGGGCTTCCCATCTATAACCCCTTCTCCACCAGGCAGGTGGGCTCGCAATGGACTCGCGATCCGCTTCCGAACAACGTCGTTCCGAGAAGTCTGATGGATCCGGTGGCGGTCAAGTTCCTCGGTTTGGGGATTTGGACAGCGCCCAACCAGGTGGGTTCTCCGGCGCGCACTGGCCCGGTTGGAAACTTGCAGCGGGCGGAGACATGCCGCTGTCTGAATCGGGATCGCTGGGACGAAAAAATCGACCACCAGTTCTCCTCGAACCATAAGATGTTCTTCCGCTATTCCCACGGCCACAATCGCGGCCAGAATGGCGACAATTTCGCTAACGCGCTGTTCAACGCTTCCCGTGAAATTAATCCCACCGATAACATCAACGGCGTCATCAGCTTCACGTCCATCCTCTCTCGCCGATTATTCAACGAATTCCGCATTGGCTATAATCGGCGCGCCTCGTCGAATCCGGAGCGTCCTGAATCCGCCAAGGACTCCATCAGTATTTCTGGAGTCGTTCCCGAGACATTCCCGTATTTCAACATTGGTTACAACATTGGGGCGATGGGCTACTTCCGCCAAGTGGGTGAGGACAAGGTCCTCCAGAACAACACCACCTTCATCGCGGGCCGCCACAGTCTGAAGATCGGCTACGAAATGATTCGTACCGCCTATAGCGATAAGGCCACCTCGCTGCCCTCCGGACAGTACAACTTCGACGGCGGCACCTCGCTGCCCTTCGCCCAGAACACCGGTAACAATTTCGCCGCCTTCATGATGGGCGCCGTAACCAGCGCGACCTTCACCAAGCAGGTGGCCATTTTCATGCCTCGACAGTGGAACCACGAACTGTACTTTCAGGACGACTGGAAAGTGCTGCCCAACCTGACTCTCAACCTCGGCGTACGCTGGTCCTACTTCTCGCCGTACAAGACCAAATGGGACCAGCAATCGCAGTTTGATCCAACGGCGATTGACCCGGTG
Source organism: Candidatus Sulfopaludibacter sp. SbA3 (assembly GCA_945900935.1). Classification (GTDB taxonomy): domain Bacteria; phylum Acidobacteriota; class Terriglobia; order Bryobacterales; family Bryobacteraceae. Next base: position 2,491 of record CAMDKT010000453.1, read on the forward strand.
AGCGGCAGAATGGGCGCCATCACGCACCCGAAAGGAACCATCGGCAAGCACGACTTAAACAACTTCCAGCCGCGCCTGGGCCTGGCGTACAACTTTAAGCCGAAGTGGGTTTTCCGCGCTTCGTTTGGCATTATGACCGTGGATCCCACCGGCATCACCGGCGGTTTCGACGAGTATGCCGGCAACTTCAACATTCTGCAGCCCGTGGGCGATCCGCGTCACCAGTTCCTGCTGGCGAACGGCCCTGGACCGCAAAGATTCGTTGTGAATGCCGACGGCACGGTTCCTTATACCGGCGCGAATTTTGGCGCTCGTACGGCCTTCTGGCGTGACCCCAATCTGCGCAACGCCTACGTCATGAACTGGTCAGGCGGCTTCCAGTATCAGCCCGGAACTACCTGGCTGATCAACGCCCAGTATCAGGCAGCCGCCGGAGTAGGCTTGATTCGGAACTGGAACATCAACGGGATTCCCCTGTCCATCGCCCTGGGCAGCGACCGCGCGCTCCAGGATACCGTTTTCACGGCGCAGCAGAATTACATGATTTATCCCCAGTTCGGGACCGTCAATTACTTATCGAACTTCAACCACAACACGTGGCACAGCGGCAATATCTCGCTCGAGAAACGCTTCGGAAAAGGGCTTTTGTTTAACACCAGCTTCAATTTCGCCAAGAATCTGAGCAATGACGATTCCCTCGCCTATTACAACCGCCAGGGGAAGGCTCGGACGGCCTTCGATCAGCAAAAAATGTTCGGCGCGTTCGTCGTCTACGAACTGCCCGTTGGCAAAGGCCAGAAATGGCTGAATCGGGCCGGGATTGCGAACGCCGTTCTCGGCGGATGGAAGGTCAACATTAGTGAAAACACGCAGTCCGGCGCGCCCGTTTCCATCACCCATGCGGGCAGCCCCAACCGGTATCTGGCGCCGTCGCGCGTCAACACCGTGGCGCCCATCGAGCAGGCGAAGGTTCCCAACTGGGACATGGGTCAACGCTTCCCCACCGCGGCGCAGACGCCTTATTTCAATAGTGGCATTTTCGCCTATCCGGACGCTTACACCATCGGCACGCTCGGATCCCGGGTTCTGCAGGCGCCGCCGGTCTACTGGATGCAGTTTTTCGTCACCAAGAGCTGGAATCCGGCCGGGGAACGATTGAAGCTCAGCTTCCGCGTGGACGGCCACAACCTGCCGCATAAGAATCCCAATATCAGCTTCCCCAATACCCAGTACAACCTCAACAACACCAATGCGTTTGGCCGGTTTACCGGAATCGTTGGAGATTTCTCCAACTTCGGCACCGCGCAGGCCAACATACAAATTTCCATTCGAGCGGAGTTCTAGCCACTCGCCCCCGGCACAAGAATCGCTTCGTACGAAATCCTCGGCGCGTTTGGCGCCGGGGGAATGGGCGAAGTGTGCCGCGCGCGGGATTTGAAGGTTCCTGCTCTCTGCGATACTCCGCCAATCGCCTCCGGACACCCTCCAGCGCGGCGGAGCGGCTGCGGCGTGGACGACGCCGCTCCGGGAATCATCCTTGCACATCTGGAATGGCGTGCCATAATTACAAGTATGACACCGAGGCGCATCCAACCGTTGGTCGAGGACCGGCTGAGCCATCTGCCGGCTGTAGCGCTGCTTGGCCCGAGACAGGCGGGCAAAACCACCCTGGCGCTCGCGATTGCGGAAGGGCGCAAGAGCGTTTATCTGGATTTGGAATCCCCGTTGGATCGCGAGAAGCTTTCCGATCCGATCTTCTATCTTTCCGGTCATGAAGAAGACCTGGTGATCATCGACGAAGTGCAGCGAATGCCCGAATTGTTCGAGATCCTGAGAGGGCTAATCGACCAAGGCAGGCGGCGAGGGAAAAAGTCCGGACGGTTCCTGCTGCTGGGTTCGGCTTCGATTGATTTACTGAGGCAATCGGAAACGCTGGCCGGCCGGATCGCCTATATCGAACTGTCGCCGCTGGATGCATTGGAAGTAGGGGCGGAACAACACGGTCGGCTGTGGGTACGCGGCGGGTTTCCAGAGAGCTTTTTGGCAGACAGCGAATCGCGAAGTCTGGTGTGGCGTCAGGATTTCATCCGTACGTATTTGGAGCGTGACATTCCGCAACTCGGGCCGCGGATTCCGGCGACGACGCTGCAGCGATTCTGGACCATGCTGGCCCACGTGCAAGGAGGACTTTTCAACGCGGCGCATTTGGCGCGGGGACTGGCGGTTGATGGAAAGACAGTGAGCCGGTATCTCGATTTGCTGACCGATCTAATGTTGGCGCGGCAGTTACAACCGTTCCAGACGAATGCGGGGAAGCGTTTGGTTAAGTCGCCGAAAGTGTATGTGCGGGACAGCGGGATTGTCCATGCGCTGCTGAATATCGGCGACCGGGAGGCGCTGCTGGGGCATCCGGTATCGGGCACGAGTTGGGAGGGATTTGTGATTGAGAACCTGATCGCGGCAGCGCCGCCGCGCACCGCGCCGCTGTTTTATCGCACGGCGGCGGGGGCGGAAGTGGATTTGCTTTTGGAGATTCCGACCCACGGTCTGTGGGCGATCGATATAAAGCGCGGGCTGACGGCTCGGCCGGAAAAAGGTTTTTTCGTGGCGTGCGGGGATTTGCAACCGGCGCGGCGGTTTTTGGTGAACGCAGGGAGTGAGCGGCGGGCGGTTGATGCGGACACGGAAGTGATCGGGCTGGAGGAATTGACGCGGATGCTCGCCGGACTGTAGGGGCATCAGCACCCCCCTTCGATTCGTCGCCGAAAAGTGATAGGATTCTTGCACGGACTATGCGTGCGTTTCTAT
>CAMDKT010000454.1 GCA_945900935.1 Candidatus Sulfopaludibacter sp. SbA3
AGCCGAGGATGTCAGGTTCGGGGTTGGGATTCCAGGATAATTCGACTGTTCCCGCGCCGGCGACAACGCTGAGGCCGGAAGGCGCGGCGGGAGGAAAGCGGTCCTCAACGGTAAGGGTCTTAGGGCCGATTCGGCGGCCGTGGGCCTTATCGCCGCGAGCCTGGATTTCGTAGGTGTAAACTTTTCCGAGGAGGGCGCGGGGGTCGGCGAATCGGCCGTTGGCGCCTTCGCCGATGGCGGTGCCGTCGCGGTAGACAATGACCGGCCCGTCGTAGCCATTCCAGGAGAGAACGGAGCCGTTGGGAGCCGAGTCGGCAGCAAAATCGCCGGGGGTGATGACGGGGGTTTCGACGCGGAGGGTGACTCGATTGGACCAGGCGGAGGATCGGCCCTTCCTGTTAGCCGTGCGAACAGCCAATACGACCACCTCCCCGGCGAATTCGCGCGCATCGAAGGATGTTTCGGCTGGGCCGGGCTTGTTGGCGTGGACGGCGATGGCCTTGGCGGCGGCGGCCCAGGCGTCAGGATTCCAGCCTCCTTCCGGCGCGCGGCCGACGCGGATTTCGACGGCGGCGATATCGGTGATGGCGAGGTTCTCGGTGGTCTTGAGAGGGATTGTGAAAGAGGCGTCGATCTTCGATTCGACCTGCTGTGCCCGGAGGTCCTGGACAGGTTGCGGGATGTTAAGCGCCGGGGGTAAAGGATCACCGACGTAACCGCACGATACGGCGAACAGCGCCACGCCCGCAACCGGAAAATACCGCTTCACAGAATGTACTTGCTCAGGTCCTGATCCTTGACGATGTCGTTCAGCTGTTGCTGCACGTATTTGGCGTCAATTTTTACGGTCTTTTTCTTGAGGTCAGGACCCTCGAAGCTGATCTCTTCCAGCACCTTTTCGAGGATCGTATGGAGGCGGCGGGCACCAATATTCTCCATGAGTTCATTGACCTGGGCGGCGTAACGGGCGATTTCCCGTATAGAATCATCAGTGAATGTCAGCTTAATGCCCTCGGTTTCAAGCAGCGCCTGATGCTGTTTGATGAGGGCATTTTTCGGTTCACGGAGAATGCGGATGAAGTCCTCCTCCGTCAGCGATTTTAGCTCGACGCGGATGGGGAAGCGGCCCTGGAGTTCGGGGATCAGATCGGCCGGTTTAGAGACGTGGAAAGCGCCGGCGGCGATGAAGAGTATGTGGTCCGTGCGGACGAAGCCGTGACGGGTATTGACCGTCGTCCCCTCGACGATGGGGAGGATGTCTCGCTGAACGCCTTCGCGGCTGACGTCGGGGCCTTGGCCGCCTTCACGGCCGGCGATCTTGTCGATTTCGTCGAGGAAAATGATGCCGCTTTTTTCAACGCGTTCAATCGCGGTGCGGGTGACCTGATCCATGTCGACCAGCTTCTGCTCCTCCTCCTGAATCAGATAATCCAGCGCTTCGTGGACGGGCATCTTGCGCTTGCGGGTACGGGCACCGAAGAGCGCCGGGAGGATGTCCTTGAAGTTGGACATGTCCATGTCATCGGGGCCGGAACCGGGGCCGGAACCGGGACCCGGACTGGGATTGGAGATAAATTCAAAGGCCGACATGCGGTCTTTGACATCGATTTCGACGCTTTGTTCGTCGAGCTTTCCGGCCAGGAGTTTATCGCGGAGCGTCTCGCGGGCAGCGGCGTCGGCCGGTTGAAGAAGGTCGATGAGGCGCTCTTCGGCGTTGCGTTCGGCGCGTTCTCCGACTTCCTCAAGCTTTTCGTCGCGGATCATGTCGATGGCGATATCAACGAGATCGCGGATCATCGATTCGACGTCCCGGCCAACGTAGCCGACTTCGGTGAACTTGCTGGCTTCGACTTTCAGGAACGGGGAATTCGCGAGTTTCGCCAGCCGACGGGCGATTTCAGTCTTGCCGACGCCGGTGGAGCCGATCATCAAAATATTCTTCGGCATGACGTCTTCGGCCATGTCGGGGTCGAGGCGCTGGCGCCTCATGCGATTGCGGAGCGCGACGGCGACGGCCTTCTTGGCGTCGTGCTGGCCGATCACGTATTTGTCGAGTTCGACAACGATTTCGCGCGGGGTGAGTTCGTCGAGCAGGGGAGATTCATCGGCGCCCGAACCGTGCTGGGAAGGTAGGTAAATAACCATTTAGCCCAGTTCCTCGAAGATCACGTTGAGATTCGTGTAGATGCAAATGCTGCCGGCGATGTTCATGGCTTTTTCGGCGATTTCGCGCGCCGGGAGTTCGGTGTTGTCGTAAAGGGCGAGGGCGGCGGCTTTGGCGAAGGGGCCGCCGGAGCCGATGGCGGCGAGGGCTTCGTCGGGTTCGATGACGTCGCCATTGCCGGAAAGAATGTAAGTTTTTTCGGTGTCGGCCACGAGGAGGAGTGCCTCCAAATGGCGGAGAACGCGGTCGGTACGCCAGTCCTTGGCGAGTTCGACCACGGCGCGGTCGAGCTTGCCATTGTGCTGCTCCAGCTTGGTTTCGAAGCGGGCGAAGAGGGCAAAGGCATCGGCCGTGGAACCGGCGAAACCGGAGAGGATCTTGCCGTTATAGAGCCGGCGGAGTTTCTTGGCGGAGGCCTTCAGGACTTCGCTGCCGAGGGTGACCTGGCCGTCTGCCGCCATTACTACTTTGCCGTTTCGGCGGACGGCAAGAACCGTCGTGGAACGGATGCGTGTGGAGTTTCTGCTCAAACTACTATTCTATCAATGAAGTTGGGGCGGTGGTTCAGGCCCTTTTGTGGATCTCATTTAGCATCGTATCTCGCAAAACCTGGTTCAGCCGCGTCTGGTATCCCGCGCCCTGCTTCCTCAGCCAAGCCACCACGTCTGCGTCCAACCGCACCGTTAGCTGTTGCTTCACGGGCCGGTAGTAAGGGTTTTTAATGGCGTTCTTCCAGAAACTTTCCGTCAGCTCCGGGATATCCGAAAGGTCGATTTCGGAATCGGGGCGATCAGCAAGGGCAGCCAAGCGTCGCTTCCGCGCGGGCGTCAATGGATTATCGCCTAGAGTCGTTGTCACTAGTTTCTTCATAGCGTTTTCGTTCCTTTCGCGTTGCGGGCCGTGCTGAGATCAATCGAATTGTTTCGGTACCCAGCCCTTCTCGAACCGTATGAGCCACAAGGAGTACCGGCTCACCCCCCGCCAGGCCGACTGCTCGCCAGCGCAATTCACCTGTTTCGTCCCATCGGTCCTGTTCAAAGAGCGCGTTCGGGTCGTCGAATACCTGGATGGCGTCTTCGAAGGCAACTTTGTGCTTTTGCTCGTTCTTTCGCGCCTTGTCGGGGTCCCATTGGAATCGAACTGTCACGACACCATTATAACGCTAATTATGTAACTACACAATTCCCGACCGACTCCAAAACGGTTCGCCGACGGGGACGTGCGCGATCGGGAGTTCGGGGATGAAGCTTTTGAGTCAGGCGGCGCATTTCTTCATGCCTCCTTCCTCGCTGACAGCGTGGCCAAGGATGATTAACTTTCTTCGCGCCAGCCGCAATCTGGTCCTGCCCTGCGTGTAGAACGTCGGTTCGTACGTGATGATTAGGTTCTTGCCCTGGGCGGCGGCGCGCTGGAGGACGTCGAGGGTGGCCATGAACGTGGTCGCGATGCCCGTTACCGGCGTGTCCGGGCCGCCGGTCTTCAGTGTGTCAACAGCGGCTTGGGCTGAGCAGCGCCCGCCGCGATCATCGTAGACAGCGCCGCCCGGCGTGTCCTCTATTTCTCCGCCTTGACGCGGATGTTACGAAATTCGATGTGCTGCTGGGCCTGGCACTGGAAGCCGATGACGCCTTCGGAGTGTTTAGAGTCCTTAGCGTCAAGGATGGTTTGGCCGTTCAGTTTTACCAGAAAATGGTCGCCTTTGGCGGTGATATCGAAGTTGTTCCATTGGTCCGCTTTGATCTTTGTTGGCTGGGCTTTGACGGAGCCGACGAGACTGCCGGTGAGATAACCCGCGGGTTGCATATCCCAGATTTGGAGTTCGTATCCGGTGACGTGGGGCGCGCCTTCCTTCTTGGAACGAAGGAAGACGCCGCTGTTGACGGTGGCGGGGCCGCGAAATTCGAGTTGGAGCTGAAAATTCTTGAAGGCGGCTTTGGTGGCGAGCCAGCCAGGTGTCACTCCGCCGCAGACGATCGCGCCGTTTTCCACCTTCCAGTCACCTGTACTTGCCGCGTCGAAGGTCGCCCGCGGTTCCCATCCGTTCAGGGACTTTCCGTCGAAGAGGGATGTCCACCCTTGGGCGTTCATTCCAAAGACGATGGCCGAAAATAGCAGCAGTGGCTTCATGGCCAACGAGTGTATCACCAGCCTGTGGAAAAGTGGTGCCTGGCGTTACTTTTCCACCGATTGTCAGACGTTTAGGAGGGTTCGTATTACGTCGGCGGCGGTGTAAGTAGTTTTACCCGCTTTGCGAAATCGCTTGACCGTTCCAACGTCGTCACCGGCGGTTATCAGGCCCGGTTCCTGATGGCGACCGGCGCGAACCTGGCCCAGGCCGATGTTCGCCATAAGGCCGTTGCAAAGACACATCCGGCCCGCCGCGTCTTCCGGTTTGCCGCCCTTCGATGCGTAGACCGTCACCGGTTCCCCCGCGCAGCGGTAGCCGATCTCCCCAGCCTCAGTCTTGTAAGCCTCGCGAAGATATCCAAGATCACAGACACGGGGACGAGCTCTGTAAATCTCGCTCCGCGCCGCGGTATTTTCGAGTTGGACGATCTTGAAGGGGAACCCGGTGGGGGAAGCAAGGGGGTCGGTTTTGATCTTGGCATCGGTGTTGAACACGGCCTGTTTGTACTCATCCCGCAGCCCGGATTCTTCGCAGAAAGCGAAGGCCGTACCCACTTGAATCCCTGCGGCCCCTTCCTGCAACGCCTCAGCGAGCTTTTCCGGCGCGCCATAACCGCCCGCCAGCCAGAACGGCAGCCCGAGTTCGCGGATTTTTGCGAGGTCGACTTCATCACGCCCGCCATAAATCGGTTCGCCGGCTTCAGTGAGCTGGAGTTTGCCGCGAGGCGGAGCGTTATGGCCGCCGGCTGTCGGGCCCTCGATGATGAAGCCATCCACCCGCCCATTGGCTTTCCTGACAAGCGTCAATGCCAGCGTGTTCGACGCAATGATCGGGAGACAGAGAGGCCGTTTTAGCGGAGGGAGCCCGGTCTCGGCGTAATCCCGCGGATCGAAATGAATCAATGTGTCGTCGTCGTTAGTAGCGCCGATTACGTAAAGGGGGTAAGAAGTTGCTTGATGAAGCGCCAGGCTGTCAAGCGTTCCAGGGAGCCGGAGCGGGAT
>CAMDKT010000455.1 GCA_945900935.1 Candidatus Sulfopaludibacter sp. SbA3
ACACTATTCGTTCGTCCGTTTGCCGGATGCCGCTTACCAGCCGCGCGCCTTCGACACCCGCTCCAGCTTTATCCCGATGAGCTTTGCCGACTACGCCGCCCCGCTCGGCGAGCCGATTCAAAAACGCTGGATTCTGCGTCACCGATTAGCCAAGCGGGATCCCACAGCCGCCGTCAGTGACCCCGTCAAACCGATCGTTTATTACCTCGATCCCGGCACGCCAGAGCCGATTCGCTCCGCCCTGCTCCAGGGAGCCCGCTGGTGGGACCAAGCCTTTGCCGCCGCCGGCTACCGCAACGCCTTCCGCGTGGAAATGCTCCCCGATGGGGCCGACCCCCTCGATATCCGCTACAACATGATTCATTGGGTTCACCGCTCCACCCGCGGCTGGTCCTACGGTTCCTCCGTCACTGACCCGCGCACCGGCGAAATTCTCAAGGGAAATGTCACCCTCGGCTCGCTCCGTGTAAGGCAGGACTTCATGATCGCCGAAGGCCTCCTGTCGCCCTACGAGGACGGCAAGCCAGCCAACCCCGCCATGCGCGAGATGGCTCTGGCGCGCCTCCGCCAGTTGAGCGCGCACGAAGTGGGCCACACCATCGGACTCGCCCACAATTTCGCCGCCAGCATAACCGGCAGGGCCTCCGTGATGGACTACCCGCACCCGCTCGCCACCCTCGGCGTCAATGGCCTTATCGACCTGTCCAACGCCTACGCCGAAGGCATTGGCGCTTGGGACAAAGTGGCTGTCGCCTACGGCTACCAGCATTTTCCCGCCGGAACCGACGAGCCGAAGGCGCTCGACACGCTACTGCGCGCCGCGCACAGCCAAGGACTGCGATTCCTAACCGACGATGAGGCCCGCGACCCCGCCGGATCCAGTCCGGTGGCCCATTTGTGGGACAACGGCCGGAACGCCGTCGACGAGTTGCTGCGCGTCCTTGCCTTGCGCAAGGCGGCCATCGACCGCTACTCCCCCGCCGCCATTCGCCCCGGCACCCCAATGTCGGATTTGGCAAATACACTGGTGCCGGTGTTTCTGATGCATCGCTACCAAACCGAAGCCGCGGCAAAATCCTTAGGCGGCGTGGATTACAACTACGCCGTTCGCGGCGACAATCAAACGGTGATCGCGATCGTCCCGGCGGCGGAACAGTTGCGCGCATTGGAAGCGCTTCTGCGAACGCTCGACTCGGGCGTCCTGGAGATCCCCGAGAAACTGCTGACGCAAATTCCGCCATTGGCCTTCGGCTTCGCCGAAACCCGCGAGCAGTTCAAAGGGCGTACGGGCCGGACGTTTGATCCGGTTGCCGCGGCCGAAAGCGCGGCGCATCATACGCTGGGCCTGCTGCTGCACGCCGGGCGGGCCGCCCGCCTGGATCAATTGAAAGCGCGATCCGCGGCGCAGCCCGGCTTTCAGGCGGTGTTGGAACGATTGATGACCGTCACCTGGTACGCCGCGCCCCAACCCGGAATGCGCGGCGAAATCCAGAAGGCGGTGAACATGGCCGTCCTGCATCATCTGATGGCGCTTTCGGCGAACGAAGCGGCCGCGCCATCGGCCCGGGCACAAGCCCACATGGCGCTCGTGGCGTTGCGTAAGGAACTGCCCACAGGGCGATTCCCGGACCAGGCCTTGGCCGCAATTTATGAATTCGCCGTCGCTCAAATCGAGCGGTTCGAGCGGGACCCCAAAGTCATCCCGGTCCCGCGTCCACCGGAACCGCCGCCGGGACAACCGATCGGTTGTTTAATGGAGTAAGCGCCCCGGCCAGCCTCTCCAGCGCCGGCGCGTTCTCGCGAACCATCTGTTCCCCCAGCAGCCGCAGCCCCCGGATGTGCCTGGCGTCTGTCTCATCCAACTTCTCGCTCCCGCGTTGCAACGACGTCTGGAACCGGTAATAACTCCCCGGCGGCAGCAACTGCCGCAGTTGGTAATCCACCGTTTCCGATACGCTGTCCAGCACGATATCAAGCACCGGTTTCGCCCACCGCGCCAGGCCCCAGTGCCGCGCGTCTTCGTAGGCTATGCGGCGTTTCAACACACCCGTTCCCAGCGAGCAAACAACGTAGTCTTTCGCATCTGGAAACTGCGTTCGCGCTTCCACCAGCGCGCACGCCGCCGGATTATTCGCAAACACCCCGCCGTCGATCAGCGCCCAGTAATCTCCGGCGTGGGATGTGTCGATACGGGCGGGCTCGAAGTAAGTAGGCGCCGCCGAAGTCGCCCGCGCCACTTGCCACATCGGAAAGTCGTGCGTTGACTGTGTTCGCGCGCTTTCGCTTTTGAAGAAGAACGGCATCCGCCGCTCGATTTCGTAGCTCGGCACCACCACGCTCGTCAACGCTTCGCTCAACCGCGTCTGCCCGAAGTAGCGCTGCAACACTTCGTCGACACCCTTGGAAGGATATTTCTGGTCTCCAATGGCCCCCAATGACCGCAGTTTATGCCAGAAATTGCTGGAGAAAATCCGCGAGCCCTCCCGCTCATACAGCGCGACCATTTCATCAGCGGAAAACGCCGGCTGCCCGGCTTCATTCGGCCGGGTGAGACCCAGCGCAAGTATGCCGCCGGTGGATGTCCCGGCGATTATATCGAACAGTTTTGACACGGGTTGACCGGTCCTGCGCTCGAGCCACGCGAGCAGCATAGCGGGCAGAATCCCACGGATTCCGCCGCCGTCGATGGATAGAATTCGAATTGTTTTTGCCACCAAAAATAAAAGCACCCGCCGAAGCTGGTGCTTTCTCCTCTACGGATACTCTACCGGGCGGCAACCAAGCATTTGTTGAGCCGTTCGCTGTAAGTAATTGATAGGAAACGAAAAAAGAAATGTCGATCCCGTGGCACGATCCCCTTTACCACTGCACTTGGTTGAGGAAATCGGTGAGATAGCGCCGCCAGACTAACCACGTGTGGGCGCCTTCGGTCTCGACGTATTTGTGCTCGATTTTTTTCGTTTTCAGCCATTCGACGAAAGCAACGTTGTTCTTGAGGAGGCCGTCCTGCTTACCGCATGCAATCCACAGGAGCTTTATGCGGGCGTTGTCCTTGTCGCTCAGGGCCGGGAAGGCGTCGTCGGGTTTACCAAAGAGTTGAGGGGCGGAACTCATCGCGCCGATCCACCCGAATGTATCCAGATGACGGAGCCCGACATACAGCGTTTCCGCGCCGCCCATGGAGAGTCCGGAAATGGCCCGTTCGGCCGGTTTCGCACTGACTTTGTAAGCCTTTTCCGCGAGCGGAAGCACTTCTTCGAGGAGGCTTTTCTCGAAACCCTGGGTGTTCTTGACGAAGTTGCCGCCAGTGCGCACGGCGCCTGCTTTAAGGTCCTTCACCGACATCCCATAACCCAGCGGCATCACGGCCACGAATGGCTTTTTCCCGGAGGCGATGAGCTGGTCAAAAATCAGATTTGCCTTGCCGACGGCGGTCCAGCCATCGGCCAGATCACTGTAGCCATGAAGCAGCACCAGGAGCGGGTAGCGTTTGGCGGGCAGATAGCCGGGCGGCGTGTAAACGTAGAAGTCGCGGTTTTCAGCGGCCACGGCGGAATGGAAAAAGTGCCGGTGAACGGCGCCGTGCGGGATGTTGGTGAACTCCCATGGCAGCGGCGTGTCGCCAGGGACGAGGACCATGTTGGAGGGGTTAAGGGCATTCGTCTTCATCTCGCCGTTGACGGGGTCAAGCGCGCCGATGCCATCAACCTGGAAGCTGTAGCCGTAAAGGTCGGGGGCAAGCGCGGGGGTCGTGGCGGTCCAAACGCCCTTGTCGTCTTTGGCGAGAGGGAAACTCTTGCCGCTATCGAGGCGAACGTCGACCTTCTGCGCGTTCGGAGCGCGAAAGCGGAAGGTGACCGTTTTGTCGGGTTGAACGACGGGAGATTGGACGGGCTGGGGCTGCGGCTGGGCCGGGAGCAGGAAGGCCGTCAGGACGAGCGGACAGATCAGTTTTCGCATTTTGGACATCATATCGAATGCCGTACCGGGCGCGCTGACGAGTAGCCCTCGACGCGGGGCGCGATCTGTGATAGGTTCTTCGCATGATCAGAAGATTCGCAGTTATTCTTTTGCTCCTCCCGGCGCTATATTCCCAGGCGGTGCCGGAGACAGCGCTGACCCCGTCGCAGATCGAGGAGTTTCTCCTCAAGGCGAAGGAAAAAGGCCGGAAAGGCGCGAAAAAAGGGATCACCGGGACGTCGAGGGTGACGCTGTCGGACGGAACTTTGACGCACGACGCGAGTGTCCAGACGATTGATGAAAAAAAGGCCAAGTTCGAGACGCAAATGGGGACCGAATTCAACTTCCAGGACTCATTCCAGCTGAATATCGCGGCGTATCGCTTAGGCAAGCTGCTGGGGTTGGAATCAATGATACCGATGTCCGTGCAGCGGTCATTCGATGGCAAACCGGCGTCCTATACGTGGTGGATTGACAACGTCCAAATGGATGAAGTGGACCGGCTGAAGAAGAAGATAGAGGCGCCGGATAAAGATAAGTGGTCGCGGCAGTATTTGATCATGAAGGTCTTTGACCAACTGATTTACAACATGGACCGGAACGCGACTAACATGCTCTATGACAAAGATTGGAAATTGTGGATGATCGACCATGGCCGGGCGTTCCGCCTCCATGCGGCTTTACAGAACAAGAAGGCACTGGAGAAATGCGATACACAACTGCTGGCGAGGCTGAAGGCATTGAAGGAAAGCGACGTAAAAGAGTAGATCGGCAAGTGGCTGGAGCCGGCTCAAATTCGGGCATTGATGGCGCGACGGAAGCTGATTGTGGATTACTTTGAGGCTGCTGGCCCAACCAAGTTGTATGACTATTTGCCCGCGCCTTGAGCGCCTGCTTCGAGTTGGGCGACCCACTTGACGAGCGCCGAGGATGGTTTCTCAAGGGCGGAGGCGCTCTTGACATAGGCGAGACTTTCGCTCAGTTCAAGTTTCTGGCCGCGGTGCATCGCGAATAACTTATCGCCTTCGATGATCAGACAGGCGCGGTTACTGCCGTAATAAGCCGACAGGCCGACGTCGATCATAACGACGCGGCCGCCGAGGCGCTGGAGGACGGCACCCGGCGTGGGAGTGTGGCCGATGACGATGCGCTTGACGCCAAGTGCCTCGGTGAGCCTGATGGCGAAGGCGAGGATTTCGGGGCCCGTGTCCTGGGCCAGGCCGCGATACCACAACGGGCCGTCGGGATCGGTGATGAAGGCGCCGTCCAATTTGATCTTGGCGAGATTGTTGAGGTCGGCGCGGACGGCTTCATTAAGATCAGTGAT
>CAMDKT010000456.1 GCA_945900935.1 Candidatus Sulfopaludibacter sp. SbA3
ATTGAAAAACCACTGGATGTTCCGGTCCAGCAGCGTCGCATTCGCCCTCTCCGTCACCGGTCTGTCGAACCATACATGCACTCCGGTGATTGAGGAATGGGCAAACGCGGTCGTATCAATTCCCGCCTCGGGGATTAATCCTCCCAGCCGCTCAAATGGAACCGCCGAAATAAACTGTTTGGCGGTATAGCTTTCCCCTCCGCTGATAATGCTGCCCACGCGCCCGCCCGTAACTTCCACCTTCTCAACCGCCGCCCGCAGCCGTAATTTCACATTCGGCATGCCGCTCCACGCCTGGGATCCATACAGGTCGCCCAACGGCACATTCGGCACCCCCATTTCGTAGGAGTCGCTGGTTGCCAGAAAACCCAGCCGGACCACCTGGAATCCATGGCTCGCCGCCATGCGATCCAGCTCTTCATTAATCGCGCTCACCAGTACTTGTCGCCAGAACCGGCCAATCGCATTCGGCGTTTGCCGCTTCTCCCGGAGCCAGTCCAGCATCGAGATGTCTTCCAGGTCCTTGCGCTTGCCGTGCTCCGCCAGAATCGCAAGGAACGCCCGGGCAATGGCGATCTTGTCCCGCAGATTCAGAAAAGGCAGCCGCAAAAACGACTCGGTGAAATGCAGCGGCGCAGGCAGCCACCCGCGCCGGAAAATCGAAACCCGCCCGCCCGGTTCCATAAACGGAATCTCCGCAAAGAATCGGATCTTGTCGTCCACCGCCAACCGGCGATAGAAGTCCATCAGGTTCACGCAGCACCGCAGCAGTACGTGCTGGCAGTTATCGATTACTTCCGAATCCGGCAGCGAGTACGACGTGGCCCGCCCGCCCAGGAATGGCCGCGACTCAAACAACTCAACAGTAGCGCCCGTGCTCCCCAGCGCCACCGCGGCAGCCAGGCCCGCAAGCCCTCCGCCGATGACGATCACATCCGTCACTTACTGAACATGACATCCGTCATGCCCCCACTGGAAGCCGTAATCGTTTCCCGCCGCCCCCACCCGAAGTGCCGAAGGCAATCAAGGCGCAAATGATCAGGTAGGCGATGTAGGTGATGTCTGATAGGTCCATGCGTAATCAGTATGGAATTTCCGGCCCTGTCAGGCAACACTCAATGGTTCCAGTACCCCTGAAACCATCCTACAATGGCGCCAAGGAATCCGCCAACTACTGGAAATGCCCCTAACGCTATAACCAGCCGCGTCTTCCAACCCCAATCAGCCGTCCGAAACACCGCCCAAGCCTGGGTCAAAAACACTGGGGCCATGCTTAACACAAAGCCCGTTCCGTCGTGCGTACACCAAGGGCAGTGCGGCCCTACCCGGTGATGGATATTGCAATGGGCCGCCGAACCAGACCATATCCATTGGCATCCGCACTGAAAAAGCGTCCCGCAAAAGTTAATTGCGAACGCCGCCGTAAATACGAAGACGCCCAGATACATCACCGCCTTTAGCGATTTATCCAATGCCCCGCCTTTGCCCGGCCGTGCAAACGGATCATGTTCTCAATCAAATGCAGCCCGCAATTGCCTTCCAGTGTCAAAAGCGATTCCGGATGGAACTGCACCGCCTCAATCGGCAATTCCCGGTGCCGCACGCCCATGATGATCCCATCGTCGCTCATCGCCGTTACTTCTAATACATCGGGGAGTTTTTCTGGCAGCGCGTAGAGCGAATGGTACCGCCCGACGCGAAACTCCTCCGGCAAACCAACGAATGCGCCTTTGTTGAAATGGCGGACCTTAGACGGTTTCCCGTGCATGGGGTAGTCCAGAACTCCCAATTCACCGCCAAACGCCTCCACAATGCCCTGCAAGCCCAAGCAGACGCCAAACATCGGGTACCCGGCCCGCGCCGCGAAGCGCACCAACTCCGGCACGCCGAAATCCGATGGACGCCCCGGTCCCGGACTCACCAGGATCAAATCCGGATTGATCGCTTCGATCATCGATTCCGGAATTCCTGAACGGTACGTCACGACCTCGGCGCCGGTCTGCCGCGCGTAGTTCGCCAAGGTTTGAATGAAGCAGTCGTCGTTGTCGACAAGAAGCAGCTTCAACCCCTTGCCGAAGGTGTCATTTCTGTCAGGCGCGGGCGGCTTAGCCTTGCCGGCCATCGCGCGGAAAAAGCCGGTCGCCTTGATGCGCGTCTCTTCTTCTTCGGCCGCCGGGACGGAGTCGTAAAGCAGCGTCGCGCCGGCTGGATACGTCGCGAAGCCATTCTTCAAATGCACGGTACGAATCGTGATCCCGGTGTTGCTGTCGCCGTTCATCGACAACATGCCCACCGCGCCGCCGTACCAGCCGCGAGCGTCCTTTTCCAGGTTTTCAATCGCCTGCGACGCCGCCTTCTTCGGCGCGCCGATCAGCGTCACCGCCCACATGTGCGATAAGAAGGCGTCGATCGCGTCAAATCCCGGGAGCAGCAGCCCCTCCACATGGTCCACCGTGTGGAACAGGCCCACGTAGCTTTCAATCAGCCGCCGCCCAATGATTTTCACCGAGCCAGGCACGCAAACGCGCGATTTGTCGTTGCGGTCGACGTCGGTACACATCGTCAATTCGGACTCTTCTTTAGCCGACATCAGCAATTGCTTAATGTTCTCGGCATCCAACATCGGATCGCCCGTCCGCCGTGCGGTGCCGCTGATGGGACACGTTTCCACGCGCGGCCCCTCCACGCGCACAAACATTTCCGGGGACGCCCCGATCAACTGCTCCCCGCCCAATTGCAAAATGAATTCGTATGGCGATGGGCTGGCTTGCTGAATGGTTTCAAACAGCTTCGAAGGGCTTCCGGAATACGTAGTTTTGAACGACTGCCGCAGGACCACTTCGTAGAAGTTCCCCTGCTTCATCCCTCTACGGACCGTCTCCACATTCGCCATGTACTCTTCGCGCGTGTGGTCGCTGGTAATGGGCGCGGGCTTCCGCTTCGGCGCTTTCGGCACGGCTTGCCCTTCACGCGGCAAGCCCAGCGTCGACAATCCATCGAGCGCGAACTCGTACTGGAATCGCTCAATCTGCTCCTTCTTGCGATCCATGTAATAAATGTCGTCGCAGAAGAACAGGTGTAGATCCTTCCGGTCTCCGCGCGGCAGTTTGAGTTGAATCGGGTCGAACTGGAACAACAAGTCGTAGCCAAACGCGCCGACCAGCGAGAGCCGCGAGTCGTCCGGATGGCGGAATTCCTCGACCAGGGCGCGCAGAACGGAGAAAACCGATGGCTGTTTCGACCGCTCCTCTTCCGCGAAGAAATCGGGCAGCGGTTTCAGAACGCCGTGGATCCCGCCGCCGGACGTCTCGAAAGTTTCCCAACAGTCATTAGCGCTCAACGCGCGGACCAGCATCCGGCACAGCATTTCGCCGCGCTGATTCAGCGGGTTGAAATCCACCTTTCGCCCGGTGGATACGATTTCAAAGGGAGGGGTGATCGCCGCGATATCCCAGCGCGAATACCGCCCAGGATACTCGTATCCCGAGGAGAGGTAGAAGCCGCGGAAGCGGTCGAGCTTTCGGAGTAAAGGCTGCAGGCCCCGCCGGTACGGGGCTTTGCTCAATGTCCTGCTGACCGCGATCCCGCTTTTGGTCTCGTAGCGGAGGGTTCGCATGTTGCTTGCTACTAGGGTAAATCACTTCGCCTTCACACCGCACGACGACGCATGGCCCAGCAGCCTCTGGTGAAGCGCCGGATGCCGGTAAATTTTGCTCCGCGGACTCGACAGGATTTCCGGGTTCTTGCAGTCCTGAATCAGGGCTTCGTCGTATGTCGCAATGGTGCGCGCGCCGCTAATGATCGCAAGGGCGAGTACCTGCAAGTCGTTCGAGTGGCAGATCGCTCGTTTCGCCAATGCTTTCGATTCGGCATCCACCGCGTTCGGGGCCATTTTCCTGAGGCGCCCGGCGCGGTCCAGTTGCACCAGGAGCTTCCTCACAACTTCAAGCTTCTGCAACTCGACCGTCAGGAGGCCACCCACTACCAGCCGTGGATTCCCGCGGGGACCAAAGAGCCAAGTTCGCACTTCGCCTTCCGCCGCGAGAAAGGTGTGCGCGGCATTCGCGTCAACAATCAGACACACGGCTAATCTCCCAGCAACGCGAGTTCTTCGTCCAGAAAGAATTGACGGTATCCAGGCGGTGGATTAACGATGCTCCCGGCGGAATCCAACTCAATATTGTGAATGTGCGCTCCGTTCTTGTCGCGCTCGAAATAAAGGATCGAAACGTCTTCCGCCCGAATGTGCTTCCCGGATCTGACTTCCATTCGGACGCGGTCCAGCAAGTAATCGCTATGGGTCTCAACGACGAATCGCCGTGATTTATTTGCCATGCTGGCAAAAAACGTTCCAAGCTCAGCCTGCGCGCGCGGGTGAAGGTGTACTTCCGGTTGTTGGACGAGGAACAGGTCGTTCACTTCTAATCGCTGGAGAGAATCGACCACCAGCGGCAAAACCTGGCTGACTCCGTAGCCAACATCCACCAGATTGACGGATGGGCCGATCCCTTTGATCCCGATCTGGAATGGATCGCTTTCCTTTTTGCCCTTCCGTATTACATCGACGTGCTGGAATAGTCCGGACTTCGATCCAAACAGGTCCAACGAATTGCGTAGCGATTTCCATTCCCCACGTTCTGTCTGGCTCGCCAGTCTTGCCAGAAGCATTGGTATGTGGGACCCTTCCGGATCAGGCTCCGTTCCAGTTGGATCATAGGTGCGCTTAGGGTTTGTGCGAATTGGAGCAAACGCATATGGGGCTCGTCCAAAGGCGAGCCGGATCCGCCACAGCTTCTTGTCTAGTTCCTCCATTTCCTCTGTGTCGTGGAGATTCTTGATCTCTCCTCGGGATGAGTAATAAACCACATCCCAAGGCCCAATCTTTTCCCCGCCAATTCGGAGTTCCCCTTTCGGAATCGTGAGCGCTGTTTTATTGGACTGGCCTTGAAACCCAATTCGGATTCCTCCGTCCTGGGTGCGCTCGACCGTTATCTTGCGCGGACCAGATTCAAAGTTCCACGACTTCATCGCCGGTTGCCCCGCTTCCGAAGCGAACACAGCCTGGACGGAAGCGTCTTCGAAGTCCGCCGCGAGCGAGAACTCGCGTACTCTTCCCAATTTCCCGCCCCTGTGGGAGGCGATCTGCTCAAACGCGCCAAATGAAAACGGAGGCTCGTTGAAAGACGTGTTCTGCGAATACCCCTCTAGCGGGAGTTTCCTACGTTGAAGCAGAAATAGTTCATAACCTCAATGAATCGAGCGCGTTAGGGG
>CAMDKT010000457.1 GCA_945900935.1 Candidatus Sulfopaludibacter sp. SbA3
TGGAATCGGCTTTCAACAGAATACGAACGCGTGTGGGAGAATGTTTACGCCGAGGATGCGATGTCGACGCTGACCGCGCTCACTGAGCGTTCAATTGAGTTGTCGAAATCGGGCACGCTGTTTCCCAATCTACCTAAGAAAATGCTGAAGTGGCAAAAATACGTGGAAGAGCAAAGACTTTCGCACACGGCGTCATAGATGAAGCCGCGTGACAGCGTGAAGAGTGAGTGGCCGTCTCCGCCACCCACTCCCAAGAAATAGAGGCGCGAACCAGGGCTCCGTATCCGGAAAAATGGCGGCGTGTTACGTCGTTTTGAAACAAGGCAACGCATTCCAACAGGATCGCATTTACAATAGAAGAAGCGGGGGCGCGTAGCTCATCTGGATAGAGCATCAGCCTTCTAAGCTGAGGGTAGCAGGTTCGAGTCCTGCCGCGCCTACCACCTAATACCCGTGTCCGGCTCCTATTCCCACGCCCAGATTCCGGCCATCCGCGTGCGCGTCGGTATCGCGAACGCGGAACCGCGCGACTACCGGTTCACACAGCCCTTTCGCATCGGCCGCATCGCCGAATGCGAGCTATGCATTGAGGATCCGCACGTCAGCCGGCAACATGCGAACGTAGCCTTCGGCAACGGCCAATGGTGGATTCAGGACCAGAACAGCGCGAATGGCATCTGGGTGGAAGGCCAGCGCGTGCAGACACTCTCCATCAGCCAAACCGTTACTTTCCGCCTCGGCGTCGAAGGTCCGTGGGTGATGATGCAGGCCGACGCCCCCGCGGGCACGCAGCAGGCGCCGGTGCAGGTTCCCGCGCAGCAACCCATCGGCGGCGAGACGCGCATGATCGCCAGCTATACCGAAAAATATCTGGTGGGCAACACGGACCAACCGGCCGGCGAGCGGACCATGATGATCCGCAAAGCCTTCTCGAAGGTTCAAAAGAAGCAGAAGCGAAAGTACGGCTGGGTGGTGGGCGGCTTGGTCTTGCTGCTCTGCGGCGTCGGCGCGTTTGCATGGCTCCGCGATCAACAGGTCCGCAAGCAGACGGCCATGGCGCAGGAGTTGTTCTACACCATGAAATCCCTCGATGTAGACATCGCCAACGTCGAACGTCTGGTCTCGGAAACCAGCGGACCGCAGGGCGCAGAGCAGATCCGCAAGTTCCGCGAGCGCCGGATGGCCATGGAAAATCAGTACAATAACTTTCTTTCCGGCCTGAAGCTTTACGATAAGGCGTTGAGCGAAGAAGATAAACTGATCCTCCGCATGGCGCGCGTTTTCGGGGAATGCGAACTCGCCGCGCCGCCGGAGTTTATCACCGAAGTGAAGAGCTATATCACTAAGTGGCAATCGTCATCGCGATACAAAACCGCCGTCGATCGAGCCATCGCCAATGGCTATGACAAGCGCATTCCCAAAGAATTTCTCGACCGCGGATTACCGCCGCAGTTCTTCTATCTCGCCATGCAGGAAAGTAACTTCGATCCGTTCATCAGCGGTCCCATGACTTATAAAGGCCACGCCAAGGGAATGTGGCAGTTTATTCCGGAAACGGGCGAAAAATACGGATTGAAGACCGGCCCGCTATTCGAACTTCCCCGCCCCGACCCCGCCGATGACCGGCATAACTGGGAAAAATCCACTGTGGCCGCGTCCCGCTATATCAAAGACATTTACTCCACTGACGCGCAAGCTTCCGGCTTACTCGTAATTGCCTCGTATAACTGGGGCGAGCACCGCATCATCAAGCTGCTGCAATCCATGCCCGCCAACCCGAAAGAGCGGAACTTCTGGCAAGTGTTGGCGAAATACAAAGACAAGTGGCCGGCCGAAACGTATAACTACGTCTATTACATCTTTGCCGCCGCCGTCATCGGCGAAAACCCCCGCCTGTTCGGCTTCCCGTTCGACAATCCGCTCGCCCATCTCGAAAAACGTTAACGCAGTTCCGCCACCGGTCCATCCACGTCGCGCAACCGCAGCACGACACCTTTCCTCCCCTCCAAATCGCTTTCCGGCAATAGGAAACTCGCTGCCGCCATGCGCTCCACCGTCTGCTTCGCGCCGATTTTCTCGCCCGTCCCGATCGACACCGCAAGCTTATCCCCCAACGCCGGAAGCGCCGGAAATAGCGTTTTCGCGTCTACTTCCGGCACATATTGGCCGATTTCCTTCTTGCCATTCGCCAATGTCACTTCCACTTCCACCGTCTTCACGACGAAAGGATAATCGGACGGATTCGTGGCCCGAAAGTCGAGCACCACCACCGAACGCGTCGCGCTCAACGCCGCCACGCGCGTCTTGCGAACGCTGCCGTTCAACTCCAAATGCGTGCCGCGAGTGGCAAAAAGCCCCCCGCCGATCATCGCGCCAATCACCAACAACCCAACGCCCGCGCAAATGAGCAACGTCTTGCTGGGCATAGGTACCCGATTACGACTGCCGCTGCTCGGCCAGCCGAATCATCTCCTGCATGCACTGGTGCGATCGCTGGATCAACTGCTCACCAAAGATGTGACACTCCAACCCAACCTGGCCCGCGTATCCATCCTTTTCGAGCGCCGCATAAATCGCCGCCCAATCCAAATAATCCGCCGAAAACTCCTTCAAAATACTCTTGCCCTTCACTTGCACATTCCACAGCTTCTTCTTCGGCAGCAGCGCATAGCCATGCGGAAACACTTCTTCCTTCAAGTGATGGCCGTTCAACGGATCCCAGTTAATACCGAACGCTTTCGAAGGAATGGCCTTCATGGCGGCGGCCAACTCGTCGCAACGCGCGACGTTGCACGCCACTTCGTTTTCCAGCAGGAGCTTAATGCCTTCCTTCTCCGCCACTTTCACCATCGGGCCGATCACATCATAGACCCGCTGCATCACTTTTTCCGGTTCGGCGACGCGCAAGAAAGCAAAGATGCGCACCTTGTCGCAACCCAGAATCTGTGAAGCGCGAATGGACTTCCCCAGCGTCTCCATGCGCTTGTCAAAGCTCTGTTGATCCCGCGCCACGCGCTTCGCTTTCACTTCCGGCGTCTCCGGCCGCTGGCGCGTGTAATCCGTGCCGGGCAATGCAAATTTACATTGACCCGAGTTGAAGAACGAGACTTTCACTCCGTTATCGGCGAACTCCTTCGCGGCCGTCTTCAGATCCGCTTCCGGCATGTCGGCGTAATGAATCCTGGCACCCGGAACTTGCCGCACTTCCAAGTACCGAAGGCCGTATTTCTTAGCAAATTCGAAGTTTTCGGCCGGCGTTTTGCCGCTCTCGTCGGTCACGGTGGATAGACGCGTCCGGTCCAGTTTCAGGCGTTTGGCGGACAAAGAAGCGGCGGACAAGCCCAGGCCGGAAATCAATAATTGTCGTCGATCCATAACAGGCAGCCTAGCACAGCTAATCACCCATCAGGCGCCCATAACCGCTCAGCCCAGGCACTTGATCGCAAATAGCTTTGATGGAAGCCGTCAGCGGGATGGCCAGCACCAGCCCGATCCCGCCCCAAAGAAATCCCCAAAACATCAGGCCCACCGTGACCGCAAGCGGGTTCAAATGCACCCGCGAGCCGACAAGTTTGGGATACAAAAGATTAAGCGCCAGCAGATGAAAAAACGCCACCGCAGTCCCGATCACCAGATACTCGGCCACGTTGTCATAAACCGTCAACGCGGCCAGGTACGGCGGAATAATCGCCAGCGGCATGCCGATATAGGGCACCAGACTCAGGAAGCCGCTCATCGGCCCGACGATCAGCCAATACGGCACTTTCACGACCCAGAAGAAGCCCATCGAAACCAGTGCCAGCAGCAGCCCCAGTATGAAGTTGCCAACAACGTAGGCACGCGCCATCCGCGCGATTCCGTCCAGCGTCGCCGCCGCAATCCCCCGCGATTCGCCATGAAACACCCGTAGAAAGTTGTGCACGAAATGGTCGCGCCAACTCAGCATAAAGTACACCAAAAACGGCACGAACGACGACATCAACAGAATGTCGTAGAACTGGCGCCAGTTTTCATAGAGGTATTCCACCACCGGAGACCGGTCCGCCCGGATACGCACCTCCTGCACGGGCGGCGGCAGCAGCGGCGCCATTGGCGGATCCGTGGCCCGGCGCCGGCGCGCGACCGATGGCTGCTTCTGCGCTTCGGCCTGCTGCTGCGCGTAGCGCTGCTGGTCACGGATGCGGCGCGGCGTTAACAGATCATTCACGGCCTTCTCGGCGCCTTCCACTTCCACCAGCACTTTCTCCGTAATCTGGCTGATGCGTTGGCTATAGGCGGGCAGTTCCTCCCAGATGCCGGCCGCCTGCGAATAGGCTAATAGAGCCCCGGCATAGATCACCACCAACGCCAGGCTGCAGACAAGAAAACTGGCGAACCCGCGCGGCATTCGCATGCGCATGAACAGGTTCACAATCGGCTCAAGAATGAACGCGATAAAAATCGACAGCAGCAGCGTAACGATGAACAACCGGCCAAAATACAATAGCGCCGTCAAGACACCGAACGTGAAGAGTACGCCGCCAGTATTTCGAATCTGTACGATCGAAGGGGATGTAGTGTCCTGAACCGCCAAGCTGCCCCGCTATTCCGATACTTTATCATGGAGGATTCTATAATTAGAATAAATGCGGATTTTAGCCATCGATTATGGGAGGAAACGGATCGGACTCGCCATCAGCGACCCGCTCGGGATGATGGCCCACAGCTTGGAGACGCTCCACTCCCGCAGTCTCCGCAAGGACTTGGCGCATCTGCACGCCATCATCCGGGACAAAGACGTCCATCTGCTCGTCGTCGGCAACCCGATTCACATGAACGGGACCGCGAGTGAAATGAGCGTCGAAGCCGAAGCCTTCGCCGCGCGCTTATCCGAACATTCCGGCGTGCCGTACCGGATGTGGGATGAGCGAATGACGTCGCAGGAAGCCGGCCACATGCTGCGCGAAACCGGCCGCAAAGCGCAGCGCGATGGCGGCCTAGACCGCCTCGCCGCGCAGATTATTCTCGACAGTTTTCTGGCCGCCCAATGAAGCGAATCCTCATCATCCTTGCCGTTGTCTTAATCGCCGCCGCCGGCTCCATTGGCCTCTCGCTCAACCGCCCGCAGGCCCTCCCCAGCGAACAGTTCATCGAGTTCCCCAAGGGCACCGGAACCATGGAAATAGCCAGCCGCCTGGCCGCGGCGGGCGTCATCCCTTCGCGTTGGCATCTCCTCGCCGCCCGCGCCCTCCGCCCCGCTCAACGCTGGCAAGCCGGCGAATACC
>CAMDKT010000458.1 GCA_945900935.1 Candidatus Sulfopaludibacter sp. SbA3
GGTCTTGCCGGACTCCCCGCCCTCGCCGCTCCCGCTGCCGCTGCCGCCGTGCCGGATGTTTATAGCGCCATCGGCGTTCGCCCCATCATCAATGCCCGCGGTACTTTCACCATCATCAGCGGCTCCACCATGCTGCCCGAAGCCCGCGCCGCCATGGACGCCGCCGCCCAGCGATACGTTCATATGGATGAGCTGATGGACGCCGCCGGCGCGCGTCTGGCGCAATTGACTGGTGCCGAATGGGGCATGGTAACTTGCGGCTGCTCGGCCGCCATCACGCATGCCACCGCCGCCTGCGTTGCCGGCGGCAATCCGGATCTTCACGTCCGCATCCCCGACCTCCGCGGCTTCGCCAAAGATGAAGTCATCATCCCGGCCAACTCGCGAAACGTCTATGACGCGGCTATTCGCGCCGTCGGCGTGCGCATTATCGAAGTGTCCACTCCGGAGGAACTGGATCTGGCCATCGGCCCGCGCACCGCAATGATCTACATTCTCGCCAGCCCCGGAGCCGAGCGCGGTCCCCTCGCCTTTGAGACCGTCGTCAAACATGCCGCGCCGCACAAGATTCCGATCCTGGTTGACGCCGCCGCCGAGATCCTCACCGTTCCGAATGTCCATCTGCAACGCGGCGCAACCCTCGTCACTTATTCCGGCGGTAAATGCATTCGCGGACCGCAGACCGCGGGCCTCCTCCTCGGCAAAAAGAGCATTGTGCAGGCCGCCTGGGTCCACAGCGCGCCGCATCACGGCTTTGCGCGCTCTCTCAAAATCGGCAAAGAAGAAACGATGGGGATGTTGGCGGCCGTCGAAATGTGGGCCAAGCGCGATCACAAGGCCGAATGGGCCCGCTGGATGGGTTGGCTCAACACCGTCAAAACGCGGCTCGCTCCGCTGAGCCATGTACAGCTCAACATTCAGGAGACCAACGAATTATCCAATCGAACGCCGTCCCTCCAAGTCCGGTGGGACGCCGCCAAGTTCGGCGTCAGCGGCGTGCAAATGGGACAGCGGCTCATGGACGGTGAACCGCGCATGACCGTCGCCACGAATCAAAGCGGCATCAACGTGGTCGCCTACATGATGGCGTCCGGCGATGCCGAACAAGTGGCCGAAGCCCTGCATCGAGAGCTCTCGAAGTTAAAAGCACAATCGGCTCCGGCCCCGTCGCCTTCGGCCTTCGACTTATCCGGTCGCTGGGCCGTCCGCATCCATTTCCTCAGAGGCTCCTCGACGCATCATCTGGATCTGCTCCACCGAGGGGCCGAACTCTCCGGCACCCATCAGGGCGACTTTGCTTCCCGGCCGTTACGCGGAAACGTGGACGGCGCGGCCGTCGAATTCTCGAGCGCGCTAAACGAAAATCACGGCGACTCCCTGCAGTTCCGTTTCTCCGGCCAAGCTGCCAGTGCAGACGAATTGACGGGCAAGCTCGACATGGGCGAATACCGCGGCGCAACTTGGTCGGCTAAGCGTGCGTCGGCTGGACGCGGCCAGGCATAAGGCCGCCGACGGAGTTCCTTCCAGTTTTCGGTGGCCAACCTGTTCTCCACTCGCCCCATCAACGGCTAGGACTGGCGTCGCCCAGAATTTCAATTAGCCGTCTTCCGCACTGATATAATCTTCGCATCGTGCGGCTTCTTCTTCTTTGTTTGATCGCTACAGCATCGGCGCAGGACTTCTCGACTCAGATTCAACCCATTCTGGTTCGTAACTGCCTGGGCTGCCATAACGAGCGGCTGCGCGCCTCCGGCCTTTCCCTCGAGTCGAAAGAATCCATACGCCTCGGAGGCAAACGCGGCCCGGTCGGCGAGCGTTTGATTGATGCCGTCCGCCAGACCGGCGAACTGAAAATGCCCCCCGGCAAGAAACTCGCCCCGCAGGAGTTGGCGCTGCTGGAAAAATGGGCCGGTGCTGGCTTCCCCGGTCTGGGTGCCCAAAGCACCGCCCACTGGGCCTTCGTCAAGCCACGCCGGGAAGCCGGCACGATTGACAATTTCATCCTCGGCAAGCTGCTCAACAACCGGCTCACCCCCGCGCCCGAAGCCGATAACACCACGCTCCTCCGCCGCCTCCATCTCGATCTCACAGGCCTGCCGCCCTCGCCCAAAGAGGTCGACGAATTCCTCGCCGATTCATCCCACAACGCCTACGAACGCCGCGTCGAAGCGCTTCTAAAATCCCCTCACTACGGCGAGCGCTGGGGCCCCCACTGGCTCGACCAAGTTCGCTATGCCGATTCCGACGGCGGCAGCCGCGACGAGCCGCGCCAGATTTGGAAGTACCGCGAATATGTCATCAACGCATTGAACGCGGACATGCCTTTCAATCAATTCGTCATCGAACAACTCGCCGGCGATCTGCTCTTCAACGCCACGCCCGAACAGCGCATCGCCACCGGCATGCAGCGCAATTCGCTCCTGCAAATTGAAGCCGGCACCGATCGCGAACTCTACCGGAATGAAGCCGTCGCTGATCGCGTCGACATGCTTGGCGCAGTCTTCCTGGGCCTTTCCACCGGCTGCGCCCGGTGCCACGATCACAAGTTCGATCCCATCTCGCAGCGCGAGTATTACCAGCTTTCCTCGTTCTTCAACAACATCAACGAATACTCCAGTGACTTGCCGCCGTTCGGCGATACGCTCGACCTCGAAATCACACACCAGCCGCTACTCGCGCTGGGTCCGGCTGAGGAAGTGAAGAAATACGAGACGCTGCGGTCGATGATTTTGGCGCTGCAAAAGGAACGCTCGGCCTACATCAGCGGCCGCGAAATCAACAGGAATACGGACCCCGCGATGAAGTTGCGCGACGACGCCATCGCCGCATTGAAAAAGCAGGTTCCGAAACTGCCACTCGCCATGGTGATGCAGGAGTTGCCCGCGCCGCGCCCCGCCTACATCCTGCTCGGCGGCGACTATCAACGCCCCGGCGCGCCGGTTACCGCCGATGTTCTCAGCACGCTGCACAAGAAACCGGACACACCGCGCAAGACCCGGCTCGACCTCGCCAACTGGCTCGTCGACGCCGAAAATCCGCTGCTCGCCCGCGTCACCGTGAATCGCATCTGGCAGCGCTATTTCGGTCGCGGCATTGTGGAAACGGAGAACGATTTCGGACGCATGGGATCGAAGCCCACGCATCCGGAGCTGCTCGACTGGCTCGCCGTGGAATTCATGGAAAAAGGTTGGAGCCAGAAAGCCGTTCACCGCGCCATCGTCCTCTCCCGAACCTACCGCCAGTCTTCGAACGCCCGGCCCGATACGGAGAAGAAAGACCCGCGCAATCTGTTACTCTCGCGCCAAAATCGTATCCGGCTGGAGGCCGAAATCATTCGCGACTCCGCCCTCACGGCGAGCGGCCTGCTGCATTCCGCCATCGGCGGCCCCAGCGTCTTTCCGCCGCAACCCGATGGGGCGATGGAAGCCAGCCAAGTGAAGAAAACCTGGAAGACTTCGGCAGGCCCGGACCGCTACCGCCGCGGGATCTACACTCACTACTGGCGCATCACGCCGCATCCGGCCATGAACGTGTTCGACGCGCCCAATGCCATGATGTCCTGTACCCGCCGCACGCGCAGCAATACGCCTTTACAAGCGCTCACGCTGCTGAACGGCGAAGCCTTCCATGAGATGGCCCAGGCGCTAGCCAAACGCATTGTCAACGAAGGCGGAGAAACGCCGGAAAGCCGCCTGGAATATGGCTTTCGACTCACTCATTCGCGCCGCCCATCGGGCACCGAGACCGCCCGCCTCCGCACGCTGTTCAATGCCGAGAAGGACGACTTGGCCACTCATCCCGAAGACGCAGCCAAGCTCGCCTCGGACCCGTTGCTCGCGCCGTGGACGGCGATCGCGCGAGTTCTCATCAACACCGACGAATTCATCACCAGGGAGTAACCGAACATGCAATGGAATCCTCTCGCGCAGGCCTGGAACCGCCGCCATTTTCTCACCAACTGCGGTCTCGGCGCAGCGCATCTCGCCCTCGCCGCCGAACCCCATTTCGCGCCCAAAGCCAAGCGTCTGATCTATCTCTTCATGGAGGGCGGCCCTTCGCAATTGGACCTCTTTGACGACAAGCCCAAGCTGCGCGCCGCCGATGGCGAGCCGTTCCCCATGTCGCTGCTCGCAGGCAAGAAATTCGCCTTCATGGAGAACATGACGGCGCCCACCGTGCAGGGATCGCGGGCAACATTCAAACCCCACGGCCAGAGCGGCAATATCGTCTCCAGCTACTTGCCGCACATCGCCGGAATCGCTGACCAAATCGCCATCGTCCGCACCGTGCAAACGGGGAACGTGAACCACTCCCCTGCGATGGTGATGGCCCATACCGGATCCATCGTGCCGGGCCGTCCCAGCCTCGGCGCTTGGCTGCTGTATGGGCTCGGGAGTGAATCGAAGAATCTGCCGTCCTTCATCAGCATGATCAGCGGTCCGCGCGGCCCGCGCAATGGTCCCGACATCTGGGGCAGCGGCTTTTTGCCGAGCGGGTTTCAGGGCGTGCCATTCTCCAGCGGTCCCCAGCCGATCTATGATGTGGCGAGCCGGCCCGGCGTGTCGATTGACCGCCAGCGCCGCGCCATGGACGCCTTGCGCGACTTGAACACCGAACGCCATTCGCTCACCGGCGATCCGGAAATTAACACTCGCATCGCCTCTTATGAGATGGCTTTTCGAATGCAAGCCAGCGCCCCGGAACTGATGGATATCGGCAAGGAATCCCAGGAAACGCTGGACCTGTATGGCGCCACGCCGGGGAAGGGAAGCTTCGCCAATAATTGCCTGCTCGCCCGCCGATTGATCGAACGCGGCGTGAAAGTCGTGCAGCTTTATCACACCGATTGGGATCACCACACGGGCATCGATAACGGGTTGAAAAAAGTATGCCCGGAAGTCGATCGTCCCTCAGCCGCGTTAATCAAAGATCTCGCCCGCCGCGGACTCCTGGAAGACACCCTGGTGATCTGGGGCGGGGAATTCGGGCGCACGCCGATGAGCGAAGGCGGTAAGCGCGGAGGGCTTGGCCGGAACCACCAGATCGACGCCTACTCCATGTGGATGGCCGGCGGCGGCATCAAACCGGGAGTGACCGTTGGCGAAACGGACGAGTACGGCATGAAAGCGGTGGCCGACCCTGTCCACATACACGATCTGCATGCGACGATGCTTCATCTGTTCGGGTTGGAGCACACCCGGCTGACCTATCGATATCAGGGCCGCGATTTCCGGCTGACAGATACCGCCGGC
>CAMDKT010000459.1 GCA_945900935.1 Candidatus Sulfopaludibacter sp. SbA3
CCAGTTTCGATGAAGGCGAGCGAACCATCCTCGTCGCGGTCCGCCCGCGGAAACGATCAGCGGCGATTTGTTCGGGCTGTCAGCAACCCGCGCCCGGCTACGATCAGTCTCGCACGCCGCGGCGCTTTGAGTTCATCGGATTCTGGGGCACGACAGTGGCGCCTCAACGCTCTCGCCGCCACTCTTGACGATTGTTTCATCTAGCCGGAGAGCGGCGCCGGGCTCTGGCGGCCCCTCGATTCCGGGGCTTGCAGCCGCAGGGCATCCGGCGAGCCCGTTCTCTGTGGAAGGATCGCGTTTTTCGGCGCCCCTCAGCTTCTGACGCAAATCGCTTTACTTCCTCATTTCAATAACAGGCGGATCGACGACGGCGGCGGGTTCGAAGAGGCCGAAGGAGAAAACCGCGGTGGCCGAAGCGATCGCCACGTACTGCTTACCATCGACGGAGTATGTGATGGGAGAAGCCGAGAGCCCTTCACCGACGTTGAAATGCCAGAGATTCTTCCCGCTTTTGGCGTCGAGGGTGACCACGTGCCCGTCATCGTCGCCGCTGAAGAGGATGCCGCCGGCGGTGGAAACCGTTCCTGTCCACATGCGTCCCACGCCGGTCATCGGGTATTCCCAGGCGCGCTTGCCGGTCTTTGGGTCCAGGGCCCGGAGGAAAACTTGCCCGCCTTCTTCGGTGGCTCCGCCGCCGGAGAAGTTCTTCATCGGCTGCGGTTCCTGGGAGGAACGATAGTACATGCCGCACTGTTCGAGCGTGAGCACGTAAAGGAGACCGGTGCCGGGGTTGTAGGATTGGCCCATCCAATTCGTCGCGCCCTTCACGCTTGGACAGACCCAGTTGCCCTCGGGCGTGGGTTCGCTGTTGGGAAGGAGGATGGGGCGGCCTTTGTCATCGACTCCTTTGGCCCAGGTGATCTTGTCGAGTAACTGCGTGGCGCGGAGGAATTCGCCGGTGACGCGGTCGAGGGCGTAGAAGAAGCCGTTGCGGTTGGCGTGGAGTACCGCTTTACGCTGGCGGCCGCCGATTTCGGTGTCGACCAGCACGGGCCAGCTTTGCGCGTCCCAGTCGTGGGTATCATGCGGCGTGAACTGGAAATGCCACTTCATTTTGCCGGTGTCGAGATCGAGCGCCAGCAGGGCGCAGGTGTAGAGATTGTCGCCGTTGCGGACGCTGCCGTTGTAGTCGGGCCAGGGATTGCCAGTGGTCCAGTAGAGCGTATTCAGATCGGGGTCGTAGGTGCCGGAGAGCCAAGCCGCGCCGCCGCCCCATTCGATGAGATCGCCCCAGGTTTCCGAACCCTTTTCGCCCTTGGCGGGGACGGTATAGGTCTTCCACAACTCCTCGCCGGTATCGGCCGAAAGGGCCATGATGAAGCCCCTCATGCCGCTGTCGCCGCCGGCGCTGCCGACGATCACTTTGCCTTTGGCGATAAGCGGGGCGGAGGTTGATGTGGTGCCTTTGGCGATGTCGGCAAACTGTTTGCTGAAGAGGAAGGCGCCGGTGTGGCGATTGAGCGCGACGAGGTAGTTATCGTTGGTGGTGAAGTAGACTTTATCGGCCCAGATGGCGGCGCCGCGGTTGACTCCGCCTTTCCCGGCGCGGGCTTCGGTATAACGCCAGACCAGGCGCCCGCTACGGCCGTCGATGGCGAAGACGGAGTTCGCGTCGGTGATATAGAGAACGCCTTTGTAGGCAATGGGAGCACTGCGCATGCCGCGGGCCTCCGGGACATGGTAGACCCACTTTGGCACCAGATTCCGGGCGTTGGCGGCGGTGATCTGTTTCAGCGGGCTGTAACGCCAGCCGGCGTAGTTGCCGGCGTAGGTGAGCCAGTCTTCGCCAGCGCCTTTGGCGACATCTTCATGCCGGACTTGGGCTAAAGCGCTGAGGGCGAATACGAAACACAATAGGGGGGTCCGCATGATCACTTCGAATCCTTTCGGGCATCGGCACGGGTGTCCTGCGCGGCGAGATAAGCGAGCAGATCGCGGAGTTCGTCTTTGGAGAGCCGGGTGGCGTAATTGGTGGGCATTGGGGTGGAGGCGGATAGGGTCAACTGCTTCACGTCGCCCATCGAGATTAGATGGAGGATTCCGTTGGTATCGACGAGTTGGAGGGAGTAGTTGCTGCGGTTCTTGGCGACGCCTTGGATGGTTTTCCCGTTCCTGAGGATAAGCGTGGCCGCTTCGTTGCCGAGGTAATAGAGATCCTTGGCCGGTTCGAGGACGGCCTCGCGAATGACGGCGAGCGGGCGACCGCCGCCTACGTTGCTGAGGTCGGGGCCCGTGTGGCCGCCTTGCCCGCGAATGGCGTGGCAGTTGGAGCAGCCAGCCTTGGCGCCCCAAAAGACGGCCTTGCCGGCGGAGGGATCGCCGGGGACGGGATTGGTGCTGGCAGGGCCTGTGAGCGCGTGGATAAAGGCGACGAGGTTCCACGTGCGCTCGTCATTTAATGCGGTGGGCGGCATGTCCGTGCCAGGGACGCCTTTGCGGATTACCTGGAAGATGGCGTCATCACTGAGGGGGTGCCAGAGGGAGCGGCGGACGAGATTAGGGCCGCGAGCGCCGCCGCCGCCATCGGGGCCGTGGCAGCCGGCGCAGGAGCCCATGAAGAGCTTGGTGCCGGCTGCGATGGCTTGGGGGTTGCCGATGGAGGGATGGTTGGAATCGCTGAGGTAACGGCCGTGCTGAGCCAGCAAGGGAACCGCGAGGAGGAAGAGGGCGAACGCGCGCATAGAGTTCCTAGTGTATTCCGAGCGGGGTGAATTCGGCAGCAAGTGCTTCGGGCCGCGTAAGGGCGTTGGCCGCAGGCGGCGGGAGGCACCGGCCGGAATTATGTCGAGTTGTGTATAAAGTGGGACGTAATTCTCAACGGCACTGGAAGCACTGGTGCGTGGCCGGAAGGGGCCGCCTTGGCCTCCGCGATTCGCCGAGGAGATGAACGATGGCGATCTGGCGGTGCTACGCATTGGGACATCGAATGTTCACGCGGTAGGGAAGATTGCCGGAGGTTATGAGTGGCGCGAAGAGTTTGGGGATGTGGATGGTTGGGAGTTGCAGCATGTGCGGCGCGCGCGATGCTAAAAGCGCTTCCGGAGCCAGGCGAGGCGAGATCGGAGAGTTGGTCCGGATTGCAAAGTGGTACAAGCGGTCTGCCAAGCCGTCGGAACACGAGACAGTTGCGTACCTTGTCGTCCCGCTGCTTCGCCGGGATTCCCATGGAGGATTCGCAGCTACGCGCGGTCGTCGAGGCGAAGAAGCTGGACCTCTCTTGCCTAACGGCGAAGTCCCAGGCGGAGATTTACGCGAAGGGGATGCCGGATTGTCACCGGCTTATCGTCACGGACGGTGTTCGCTATGGTGTCTACATCAGGGGGGCCGCCGGAGTGGAGGCAGAGTGCCGGAAAGACGAATTAGTGAGTCAGGGAAGGATGATTTTCGGAAGGGGCGGCAATCGCTCGGTACAATAGGCAGGTAGCTTGTCCAACATTGCCGTTGTAGCTGAAAAACCGTCCGTGGCTCGCGATATTGCCAAGGTCGTGGGGGCCACGCAGAAGGGCGACGGGTATCTGCATGGGGGCGGGTACATCGTTACGTGGGCGATTGGGCATTTGGTGTCGTTGGCGCAGCCGCATGAGATGCAGCCGGAATGGAAGCAGTGGCGGCGGAATACGTTGCCGATGCTGCCGGCGGAATGGCCGCTGGTTGTTTACGACAAGACGAAGGACCAGTTTGAGACGGTGCGGAAGATTCTGAATTCGCCAAAAGTGGACCGGATTATTTGCGCGACGGACGCGGGGCGGGAGGGGGAGCTGATCTTCCGGTACATTTACGACGCTTCGGCGTGTGAGAAGCCGGTGGCGCGGCTTTGGATTTCCTCGCTGACGGCGGATGCGATTCAGGCGGGGTTGGCGGCGTTGAAGGACTCGCGGGAGTATGACGGTTTAGGGGACGCGGCGCGGGGGCGGTCACGGGCGGATTGGCTGGTGGGGATGAATTTGTCGCGGGCGTATTCGCTGGCTTTCAATGAGGAGCTTTCGGTGGGGCGGGTGCAGACGCCGACGCTGGCGATGATCGTGGAGCGGGAGTTGGCGGTGCGGGCGTTCGTGCCGGAGGAGTACCGGGAGGTATTAGTTACGTTTTCGCCCGTTGGAGTGGCGGGGAAGCCGACGTATGTTGGGACCTGGTTTCGCTCGCCTCTGCCCAAGGGGGAGACGATGCAGCAGGCGATGCGGCTGCCGGCGGGGACGGATGAAGCCAAGGAGATTGTAACGCGGGCGAAGAAGGGCGTTGCGCGGATTGCTTCGATTGAGTCAGAAGCGAAGAAGATGGCGCCGCCGCCGCTGTATGACTTGACTGAGTTACAACGGCACGCGAACCGGCTATACGGATTTAGCGCGCAGAAGACATTGGATGTGGCGCAGAAGTTATATGAAACGTATAAGTTGCTTTCGTATCCGCGCACGGATTCGCGGCATTTGTCGCGGACAGTGGCGGCGGGACTTGGCGGCGTGGTTCGCGCAATTGCGCCTTTGTATCCGGGGCTTGTCGCGGCGGGGAGCGGGGAGCGGGAGTTGGGTTCGCGATATGTGGATGATACAAAGATCAGCGATCACCACGCGATTATTCCGACGGCGACTTCGCCAGGCCGGATCAATCTGGGCGAAGATGAGCGACGGATTTATGACTTAGTATGCCGCCGGTTATTGTCGGCCTGGCATGAGGACTATTTGACCGATGTTACAACGGTAATTACTGCTATTACCGGCGATTTGTATCACGCCGCGGGGACACTGGTGCGCCAGATGGGCTGGAAGGTCCTAGATATTGTTACGGAGAGAAAGAAAGACCCTGGGGAGCAGACGCTTCCTTCGGAGTTAGCGGTTGACCAGTTGCAGGACGTGTTGAAGGCGGAATCGGTGTTGAAGAAAACGCGGCCGCCGAAACGGTTTACGGATGCGACGCTTTTGACGGCGATGCAGACGGCGGGGAAGACGCTGGATGAAAAAGAGCTTTCCGATGCAATGAAAGAGAGCGGGTTGGGGACGCCGGCGACGCGGGCGTCGATCATCGAAGTGCTGTTGAAGCGGGGGTATATTGAGCGGCAGGGTAAGGCGATGGAGGCGACCGATAAGGGGATTCACTTGATTGAAGTGGTGCATCCGGAGGTCAAAAGTCCCGCGATGACGGGGCAGTGGGAAGCGTATTTGAAGCGGATTGAACGGGGGCAGGGAAAGTTGGCACC
>CAMDKT010000460.1 GCA_945900935.1 Candidatus Sulfopaludibacter sp. SbA3
CCAAACAACTCATCCATGCTTACGCCGAACTGATCGCCCGCCGCGCGGATCATTCGTTAGTCATCGCCGGTCTGCGTCTGGCCGCAGAGCAGGGAACCGCTAAATCGCTTGGAAGAAACTACCTCGCCAAAACCGGTACCGGCCCGTCAAAACACCACGCCGGCGATGGCTGGGTCTTTGCCGCCCATCCCGCCGATAACCCAACAAAACTAGTCCTTTATCGCCAGCGCGGCGCCACCGGCGCGCAAGCAGCCAGGAGCCTCGCCAATGCTCTTCGTTAAAGTCGCCATCCTCTCGCTACTGCGGCTCCAACAGGTAACAGTCAACGATGTCGAACTTACCGTGGCAATGATACAAACCGAAAAGCGGACATTCCGCGGCAACATCCGCGTCCGCGCCGCCAACCAGTTCCAGCGCACTTACAACGGCGCGTTAGAAATCACTTCTAAAAACAACGAACTGCAACTCGTCCTGACAACTACCGAAGAGGACTTGGTCGCCGCCATCGTCAGCGCCGAAAGCCCGCCCGCCGCCGGCTCTGCCGCCCAGAAGGCGCAAGCCATCCTCGCACGCTCCTGGATCCGCGCTTCAAAAGGCCGCCACGGCCAGTTCGACCTCTGCGACACAACCCACTGCCAGCACTTCAAAGAACCCACACCCGCCGGTAGCAAAGCCGCCAAAGAGACGAAGGGCCTCCTGCTCGCCTGGCAGGAAAAAGTGTTCGCCCCCGCCTATTCCGCCAGTTGCGGCGGCCGTACCAAAACCGCCGCCTCCATTGGCTGGAACGACGAAATCGAATACCCGTACTTCGAAGTAAATTGCCCCATCTGCCAGCGCGACGAACCGTATTGGACCCGCCGCATAAGCGAAGCGGAAGCCGCCGAAATCCGCGCCAACCCCAACAAAGAAGCCACTCGTCTGCACATCGGCCGCCGCTCCGGCTGGGCCGCCCTCCCCAGCAACAACTACGAACTCGCCAGCCTGCAAATAAAGGGCCGCGGCCATGGCCACGGTCTCGGTTACTGCCAGCGCGGCGGAGCCGGAATGGCCAAGCAAGGGGCCTCCCCCGCCGACATCCTCCGCCATTATTTCCCCGGCACGAATATTATAGGTAGTCGATGATCCTGTCGACACTCCTCCTCGCCGCCGCCCTCCCCGGCGCACTGCCCCTCACTCGCCAAGGCGACCTCGCCCTTCAAATGGTCGAGGGGATCGATCAATACCTCACCCGCCGCATCGCCACCGATCAACCCACTGCCCCGCCGGATCGCACCCGCTTCCGCCACATCATCGGCCTCGCCGATAAACGCCTGGCCAAAATCGAACTCGATAAACGAGCCCAACTAACCGCAAACGAGAACTACACCATCCACCACGTCCGCTGGACTGTCTTTGAAAACGTCGATGCCGACGGCCTGCTCATCGATCCAAAGCTCGCCCCCACTTGCCTCGCCGTCGCCATCCCCGACGCGGATCAAACCCCCGAACAGATCGCCCAATTCTACGCCGCCCGCTTCGCCGAAAACGGCTGCCGCGTCTTAATTCCCACTCTCATCGATCGCAAAGACGAATGGTCCGGCAACCCCGAAATCAACCGGCTTACCAACCAGCCACACCGCGAATACATCTACCGCATGGCCTACCAGGCCGGCCGCCACATCATCGGCTACGAAGTGCAGAAAGTGCTCGCCGCCATCGATTTCCTCAAGTCCGAAAACCCTCAGCTCAGCGTCCAAATCTCCGGCTACGGCGAAGGCGGACTGATCGCCTTTTACGCCGCCGCCGTCGACGAACGCATTCAAACCACCGTCGTCAGCGGTTACTTCCGCAACCACCGCGGCATTCACAATGAGCCTATTTATCGCAACGTCTGGTCGCTGCTTCCCAACTTCGGCGACGCCGAAATCGCCCGCCTCATCGCGCCCCGCAAGCTAATCATCGAAGCCCAGCGCCACCCCGGTATTCAGGGACCGCCCGCCGAACGCCCCGGCCGCGCCGGCGCCGCCCCAGGCAGCATCACAACCCCAACCATTGAAGAAGTAAAATCCGAAATCCAACGGGCAAATTCCGCCAATATAACCCTCATCGATAAACCCGGCGAGGCCACTCTAAAAGCCTTCCTCAACCGCGAACCGGTGAAGCCCGGCCCCGCCCCCGTCCTCCCTAAAATCGACCGCATGGAACGCCAATTCCGCCAGCTCGTCAACTTCACCCAACTCGCCGTCCGCAACGCCGAACGCGCCCGAAAACAGTACTGGGCCAATGCCAATCTCAGTTCCCCAAGCGCATGGGCACAAACGCGGGCCTTCTACGACCAGCAATTCCAAGACGAAATCATCGGCATCCTGCCCAAACCCACCGGCTCCCCCAAACCCGAAACCCGGCAGATCTACGACACCCATCTCTTCGAAGCCCACGAAGTCTATCTCCCCGTCTTCGACGAAATATTCTCCTACGGCATTCTGCTAATTCCCAAAGGAAGGAAGCCCGGCGAACGACGCCCGCTCGTTATCGCCCAGCACGGTCTGGAAGGCCGCCCGCAGGAAATCATCCAGCCCACAATCCCGGGCGAAATGCGCACCTATCAACGCTTCGCCGCCCGCCTCGCCGAGCGCGGTTTCATCGTCTTCGCCCCGCAAAATCCCTATATTCATGGCAACAAATTTCGCCAACTCTCCCGCAAAGGCGACCCGCTCCAAATCGGACTCTTCGCCTTCATTGGCGCGCAATATTCGCGGTCCATTGACTGGCTCGAAACCCTGCCCTTCGTCGACAAAGACCGCATCGGCTTTTACGGACTCAGCTACGGCGGCGCCACCGCCGTTCGCATTCCCGCCATCGAACCGCGAATCAAAGCGGTCGTCTGTTCCGGCAACTTCAACGAATGGTCCTGGAAAATCACTTCCGATGAACAGACCTTCTCCTACCAGTTCACGCGCGAATACGAAATCTACGAATTCAACCAGACCAACACCTTCGGACACGCTGAAATGGCGACGCTCATCGCTCCGCGCCCGTTCTTCGTGGAGCGCGGCCACTCCGACGGCGTTGGCATCGACGAATGGGTCGCCTACGAATACGCCAAGGTCCGCCGCCTATTCGCTCAATGGCAAATCGCCGGCAAAACCGAAATCGAATACTTCAACGGCATCCACCAGATCTGGGGCCACGGCGCTTTCGATTTCCTGCATCGCCACCTGCAGTGGCCGTAACGAATCCGCAGTGTCATGTTTCGCCAACCGCTTCACGATTTCCGGCGCCTGCGGGTCATCGAAGGCAAACAGCCCCACCAGCCCGTTGCCGGTCACCCGCCGCTTGCTGAAAAATCTCATGGAGCTGTTCTGTGGGCGTAACCCGCCACAATGCCTCCACCACGTTCGCAGCGACTCGCGCATCGCTGTCGTCCACTTGATTCAAAGCCCAGCCCAAATCCGCGCTCGCCGCCGCGTACAACTTCCAAGTCTTTGAGCGGATCTTCGTGTTCGACGATGGCATCACGCAATCCGCGGCAGCAGTTCCAGCATTCGCTCCGCCCGCCCATTATCCGGCGGCGGTTCCCCCTGTAACGCCAACGCGCACCGTTCCGGAATTCGTTGCCCCTCGGCCATTAGCTGGATTGCCAACATCTCCGCTTCGCCCGGCCCCGATAAATGTTTAGCAAAACTGTTCTCGCGCCTGCGGAATGATACCCTTACTAATTGCATGATTGATCCTCTCTGGAGCTGGTTTTTCCTTGCCGCCGCCGCGATCGCCGCCGGGGGCGTCAACGCCGTCGCCGGCGGCGGCACGCTCTTAACATTTCCCAGCCTCCTCGCTATCCTCAACCCCATCAGCGCCAACGCCACCAGCACCTTCGCCCTCTTTCCAGGCTCCCTCGCCGCCGGCTTCGCCTACCGTAAAGAGCTTGCCCTTTGCCGCCCCCATCTCGTTCGCCTCCTGCCGCCAAGCCTTGCCGGCGGCTTGATTGGTTCTCTTCTCGTCACCCGCCTTCCGGAACGCGTCTTTGCCTCCGCCATCCCCTGGCTCCTGATCGCCGCGTCAATTCTTTTGCTGCTGCAACGCCCCATCGCCCGCTATTTCGGCACCCATCCCCACGCGGCCCCGACTAGCAAAACCGTTGCCATCATCGTCTTCTTCCAATTCCTCGTCGGCATTTACGGCGGCTATTTCGGCGCGGGTATTGGCATTCTCATGCTCAGTTCACTCGCCTTCATGGGTATCCCCGACATTCATCAAATGAACGCCGTGAAGACCATCCTCGCCGCCGCGATGAACGCCGTCAGCATTGTCATCTTCATTCTCTCCGGTGCCGTCGTCTGGAAGTACGCCCTCCTCATGGGCCTCGCCGCAACTCTCGGCGGCTACGCCGGCGCCCGCGTTGCACGCCGTGTGAAACCGGACTACATCCGCGCCTTCGTCGTTTTCATCGGCTTCGCCGTGGCTTTTTATTCGTGGTTCGGGAAACAATAAATTCATCCAGGCCCGATCCCGCCTCCATCGCCATCCTCTCCGTAACCGGTACTGCTACCTTTGGACAGCACCGGCTGCCGCGCCGAAATCGAGATAAAATAGAGATATGGCGCTGATTGATGAGTGGCGGATGGATCGGACTGCATTCTCTGTCGTAGATAACGATACGCCCTCTGATGCCAATGCGTATTGGCAGACCAAAACGATGCAGGAGCGCCTAGCCGCGCTCGAACTCACAAGGCAAGTCTTCAATGGATACGACCCAGATACCACCCGATTTCAAAGAATTCTTGAGGTTGTTGTCCGCCCATGATGTCCGCTTTCTGTTGATTGGCGACTATGCCGTCAATGCGTTTGGCTATATCCGGAACACTATCGACATTGACGTTTGGATCGATTCTGACCCCAACAATCAAGTCCGTGTCATTCAGGCGGTTCGCGAGTTCGGATTCTCATCGACTGGCGACGACGTGCTTGACGATCCGAAAGCCGTGCTGAGAATGGGTTTACCGCCGCTCCGTATTGAAGTGCTGAAAATAATCTCTGGTGTTGAGTTCAACGACTGCTGGACTCGTCACGTTGAATTGCAGCTCGATGAGTTCGTCGTCCCGATGATTTCCCTAAGCGACCTGAAAGCCAACAAGCGCGCATCCGGCCGTCCTAAGGACCTCGTCGACCTCCACGAACTCCCTTAGCACCCCGCAAAGTGATAAATTGGTGAGCCATGCTCTCCCGTCGATCCTTCCTTGCCAGCCTTCCCCTCGCCGC
>CAMDKT010000461.1 GCA_945900935.1 Candidatus Sulfopaludibacter sp. SbA3
ACAGATTCCCCCGTCCCAAAATCCACTCCGGATCCAAACGCCGCTTCACCGCGCGCATCGCCTCAATCTCAGCCGCGGAATACATCAACTCCAGCAAATGCCGCTTGCGCTTCCCCAATCCATGCTCCGCCCCCACGGTCCCGCCCAACGCCACTGCGTCAGCCGCCCAGGTATGCATCAATCCCCAGGCCTGTTCCTTCTCAGAATCATTCGCCGGCATCATGTTCACATGCAAATGCCCATCGCCAACATGCCCATACACAACCGCGTCCCCCGGGAAATGCGCCAACCCTTTCCGGTAATGCGCCAACATGTCGCGATGCCGCGCAATCGGCACGGCGTAATCCGTCCCCATCTTCAAATACCCTCGCCGCCGCACCGTGTCGTTCACCTTCTCCGGCAAGGCATGACGAAACTTCCGGAACCGCTCCCGGTCCGCTTCCCCCGTACCAAACCAGCTCTCCTCTTCCAAGGCCCCAGCCTCCGCCAGCCGCGTCAACCAGGCGTCCTCGTCCGGATGCTCCTGCTCAATCAACAACGCCGCCCCGGCGCGCGGTCCATCGATCAGGCGCAGCGAAGCCTGATCCACATACTCCAACATACACAACTCCGGAACAGGCCGCCAAGCGTCAATGGCGTCCATCGCCAACGCCTCCGAGGGAAAAAAAACGACCCCGCTCAACCGCTCCCCCGGTGCCGGTAATAAAACAAACGTCGCCTCCAACACCACTCCCAACGTCCCCTCACTCCCGCAGATCAAGTCCACCCAATCCATTCCCGGCGCTAACTGATACCCCGCCTGATGCTTCGTGGTTAACGGCCGCCGGACCGGCATTACATCAAAGTCAATGGCCGTCCCCCGCGACAACTCCCGCACCGAGCCATCCGCAAACGCCACCAGCAGGGACTGCAAATGGCGCCGGGTGGACCCATACCGGAAGCTGCGCGATCCGCTCGCGTTATTGGCGATGGTCCCGCCCAGCGCGGCCGCGTTGTGGGTGGGATCGGGCGCGTAAAACTGTCCGGACAAGCGCGCCGCCGTCTGCAACTCATGCAGCAACAGGCCGGCCCCGGCGCGCGCCTCGCCTTTTCCAATTTCCAGCCGCCGGAAGCGTTCCAACGACAAGACGATCCCGCCCGACGGCACCGCCCCGCCAGTGACGCCACTGCCCGCCCCGGCCACCGTGACAGGGACTCCCGCGCCGGAGGCCTCAGCCAATATCGCCGAAACCTCTTCCGCCGTTGACGGCTTCTCCAGCCGATCAGCCGCTCCGGTGTAGCCGGAGGCATCCTCAAACGTCATACTTCCAGAATAACCGGCATAATCAGCGGACGCCGCGCCGTCTGTTTCGCCAAGTAGCGCTTCAGATCCGCCCGAATCTTCTCCTGCATCACGCCCCAGTCTCCACGCTCTTCCTGGCTCGACATTTCCAACGTTCGGGAAACCACTTTCTTCGCCTCGGCCAGAATCTCCTTGTTATCCTCCGACAAAAACCCGCGGCTCACAATCTCGGGCTGTCCCTCGGGCTTGCCGGTCGATTTGTCGATAGCGATAATCGGTATCACGAAGCCGTCTTCGGACAGATGCCGCCGGTCGCGAATCACCAGATCCTCAACCACTTCATCAATCGAGCCGGAGTCAATGCAAACACGTCCAACCGCTATCCGCTCGCCTTTCCGTGCCCCGTTCTTATCGATCTCCAGCGACTCGCCTGTTTCCATGATGAACGCCGCTTCCAACCCGTGATCCCGCAAATGCTTCGCCAAATGCGCGTGCCGGGAAAGCTGCCAATACTCCCCATGCACCGGAACAAAATACTTCGGCCGCACCAGGTTCAGGATGAGCCGCAACTCCTCCGCATACCCATGCCCGGAGACATGCACCGGCGGCGTCATGCTCCCGAACACCAGATTCGCTCCGCGCCGCGCCACGTGGTTGATCATCCGCATGATCGGCTTCTCGTTGCCGGGAATCATGCGGGAACTCAACACCACGGTGTCGCCTTTTTCCAGTTTCAAACTTTTGTGATTATCCACCGCCACGCGCGACAACGCGCTCATCGGCTCGCCCTGCGTTCCCGATACCAGCACGCAGACTTTCGAAGGATCGGCCAATTGAATGTCCTGCGGCCGCAGAAGCAGATTATCGTGAATCCGCAGCAACCCCAATTGGTGCGCGATCTCGCTCACCGAAAGCATGCTCCGCCCTAACAGGCCCACTTTGCGCCCGGACTTCTGCGCCATGTCAAATATCATCTGCAACCGGTGGACCGACGAGCTGAAGCAGGAAACAACCACCCGCCGCTCGCTCCGCACCATCACATCTTCCAGCCGCGGTCCCACCGAGCGCTCACTCTCGGAATACCCCGGACGGTCCACGTTCGTCGAATCGGACATCAGCAGCAGCACGCCTCGCTGCCCATATTCGGCAAACTTGTGAAGATCGAAGGGCCGGCCGTCCAACGGTGTCGGGTCGACCTTGAAATCTCCCGTGTGGATGATGACGCCCAAAGGCGTGGTGATCGCCAGCGCGACGCAGGAAGCCGTCGAATGGGTTACATGGATAAACTCGATGTCAAACGGTCCGAGCTTGACGCGGTCGCCCGGCTGAATCTCGTGCAGCTTGGCCTTGGCCAGCATGTTGTGCTCTTCCAACCGCCGCTCGACGAGCGCCAGCGTGAACGGCGTCCCGTAAACGGGAATATTCAAATCCGCCAGCAGGAACGGCACGCCGCCAATATGGTCCTCATGCCCGTGCGTCAGCAACAAGCCCCGGACTTTTTCTTTGTTATCTTTCAGATACGAAAAGTCCGGCGTGACAATATCGACGCCCAGCAACTCGGCGTCGGGAAACATCATCCCGGCATCCAAAACGATAATGTCATCCCCGTAGCGGATGGCCATCGAATTCATTCCGAACTCACCGAGTCCGCCCAGCGGTATGACTTGTAGTTTTTTATCTGACATCGTGCCTAACTTCTTTAAGACTAACACCTTCCAGCGGTCGTGACCCAGGATGGCCTGTGGAAAACTCTGTGAATTTCTGTGAATATTCCTGAGGATTTCCGCTACCGGGGTTTCTCAGCTATGTTGGCACGGAGGGGGCGGCTAACCCCGCCAAATCGGCTCCGCGCAACTCGTAATGTACGCGCCCCTTCTCCCGCACGCCCTGCAACCGGTCATAAAAGACGAGCGCCGGCGTGTTCCAATCCCCAACACTCCAGTTCATGGTCCCGCAACCGCGCTTTCGCGCGACGCCGGCCGCGTACGCCATCAATTTCTTCCCCAATCCCCTGCCCTGCGCCCGCGCCCGCACGAAGACATCCTCGACGCAGAGAATCGGATCCCCGGCATAACTGGAAAAGCGCATCTGCAACATCAGATACGCTACCGGTTCCCCTTCCCAAAATCCCAGAAAAACCTCTGCAATCGGCCGTTCTCCAAATACATTTCGTTCCAGCGCCGGGCGCGTGATGGTCACCGCGTCTTGCCGCTGTTCCGCAGTCGCCATCTCCCGGATCATCTGCAGAATTAACTCGACATCCTCCCCGGCCGCCACACGAATCGAAAACGGTTCCGCCATCCTTCTTCCTCCCTACGACCCATTGTGACAGGCACATTGCCTGAAAGAGTACCGGCGGCGGCTATTACTTTCCTCACTGTTCTTTTAGTGCGGATTACACGCGCAAGGATTGCTATCGGTCCTGGTGTTTCGTTAGCATGTCAGTCAAAGACCTTAGAATGTTGACCCCAAACCTTAGCTCCCGCCTGGCAAATCTAGCGGTCACACTCGCCATCTCCGCAACCGCTTCGGTCGCCTCCCCGGTTGAGCTTACTTCTGCCGCTGCCATCAACATCGCCCTCG
This sequence comes from Candidatus Sulfopaludibacter sp. SbA3, assembly GCA_945900935.1. Lineage (GTDB taxonomy): Bacteria > Acidobacteriota > Terriglobia > Bryobacterales > Bryobacteraceae. The sequence continues at coordinate 3,866 of CAMDKT010000461.1, forward strand.
CCTGCCTCAGCGTAACGCTTTTCGCCGCCCTGGTTGTGATCCTGACCAGCTGCCGTTCCAAAACCGCCTCCCGCGACGCCCGTGTCATCGTGACGGAGACGGCCGACATCGTCACAAACGCCCGCGACGCCATTTTCGTAATCCTGGAATCCGGCGAAATTCTCAGCACCAATCCATCCGCCGAAAAGCTCTTTGGCTACGCCTTCGCCGAACTCCGCGGCAAGAGCATCTCCGCGCTGATCCCGCCGCCTGCAAAGGGCCGTCGCCGTGCCAACTATATACACGCCGCCGATGGCAAGGAACTCCTCGGCATCCGCAAAGCCGGCGGCACTTTCCCCTTGGATCTGATGCTGAGCGAACTCCCCGGTCCCTCCGAAAAACACTTCAGCGTGATTGTCCGCGACCGGTCTGATCGCAATCGCGCGGAAGAAGAAATCGAAGGCCAGCGCCGCTTCGCCTCCTCCCTCATCGATAATCTTCCTGCCCTCCTTGTCGTCGTTGATCGCGATGGCAAAATTGTCCGTTTCAACCGCACTTGCGAAGAGTTAACCCATTTCTCCGAAGGCGAAATCCGCGGCCAGTTTCTCTGGCAAGTCTTGGCCGCTCCAGCCGAAATGGAGCTCGCCGAACGGCAGTTGCTGGATATCCTCGCCGGCGAATTCCCAGTCCAAAGCCAGTCCGACTGGTGTCTCCGCGATAACTCAACGCGGATCCTCTCCTGGACCCACAACGCCCTTCGCGACGAATACGGGCGCCTGACTCATCTTGTGAGCACCGGCGTTGACTCGACCAACACGCTCCAGCTTGAAGACCGCCGCCGCGAGGCCCAATCCCTCAGCACCGCTGGACGGCTGGCCGACGGTATTGCGCACTTTTTCAATAATCTTCTGACCGCTATCACCGGTTACTCCGGCCTGGCGATGGTGAATCTCGAGGAACGCGACCCGGTGCGCAACGACCTCGAGGAAATCAAACGCGCCAGCGACCGCGGCGCCGGCCTCACCCGCCAACTTCTGACCTTCAGCGGCAACCGTCCGCGCAACGCCAAACCCGTCGACTGCAATGACGCCGTCCGCGGCGTCGAACGCCTGGTCCGGGTGATGGCCGGTGAAAGCATCCGCGTCGACATATCCCTGGAAGCCGGTCTCCCGCTGGTTTTTGCCGATTTCCAACTGATCGAAGAGTGCATTATGCACCTGGTAGCCAACGCCAAGGAAGCGATGCCCAACGGCGGTACCATTCAGATCCAAACCGGCGTGAGATCCCTGAACCGAACGCGCCTCGACGCCCGCCCGCCCATCGGCCCTGGTGAGTACGTCACCGTTTCCGTAGTCGATACCGGCGCAGGCATTCCCCCCGATGCCCTGCCCC
>CAMDKT010000462.1 GCA_945900935.1 Candidatus Sulfopaludibacter sp. SbA3
CCCGGGCCGAAAGGCTCTCGCCGAAGCCCTGGAGGCTCTACCCGTGTTGCGCTAAGCTCCGTGGTATATACGATGCCTCGCCCCTAACGCGCTCGATTCATTGAGGTTATGAACTATTTCTGCTTCAACGTAGGAAACTCCCGCTAGGGTCCGTGACTCGCCCTGTGATGGCCGCGAACTGGGCCAAGAGAAAGGAAGCGAACAGAAGCAAACCAAAAAAGAACTTCATGGGTAGATCCTAAGCTGAAATTTCATCGGCAGAAGCAAGGGTAGGAGCGGCGTAAGCTGGCTCCCTTCAAAAGTCCGGTCGTGATAATTCGTTGAAGGCGGAGAAATTGCCGCAACGGATCAGCAGCATGGAGACGCCGCGAAACCAAAGCGATACTACAGTAAAATGGACCCCATCGTCAAGGCCATTGTTGGCATCGCAATGCGCCCAATTGCGAACATATTTTTCGAGCCAGCGCGTGAAAATTTTCCATTCCCGGATGCCGCACTTTCGCCGCATTCGCGCGCAGAGCTGAATCGCCACCGCGCCTTCTTCAAACTTTCCGCTCTCCCAAAGCGCGCGTGTTAACTCTGTTCGCTCCTTTTCACTCTAGGCCGCGAACGCCGCGCCAAACTGTTTGGCGATGTTCCGCACATGTACCGTATAGGCGCGGTAAGCGTCCAGCGGCATGCATCTCTCCCGGCGTCACGGCGCAACCTCCAGCCTCTCAATGCGTACCCGCGCAATTCGGTTCCGCTCCATCTTCAGGATCGTAAATCGCCGGCCGTCATCCTCCAGCACAACTCCTTCGCGCGGCAGGTCGCCGAGCTTCGAAAGCAGATAACCGGCGAGCGTTTCAAAGCCGCCATCGGCCGGCAGCGCCACGCCATACTGGTTGGCCAGATCCGGGATGTTGATCGTCCCTTCCAATTCCACTGCCGCCGCTTGGTGATCCTCCTTCGGGCGGAAAATGTCGTGCTCGTCCTCGATTTCACCAAAAACCTGCTCCAGGACATCCTCCAGCGTGACGACACCGGTGGTCGATCCGTGCTCGTCCACAACCACCGCCATGTGCGTGTTATGAGCGCGGAACACATCGATCAGGTTGCTTAAGCTGCGCGTTTCCGGCACAACAATTGGAACGCGCATCACGTCTTTGAGGCTAAACTTGCTGAGCTCGCCGCGCTGCATCAGCACGTGTATCAAGTCCTTCAAGTGGACGATGCCGACAATCTGATCGGAGCTTCGCTCGTACACCGGCAGCCGCGAAAACTGGTGATCGTTCAATAGCACCAGAAGTTGCTCCAGTGAAATGTTCAAAGGAACCGCCACCACGTTGTTCCGCGGCACCATGATCTCCCGCGCCGAATAGTCTTCGAGCTCCAATAACCGGTGAATGGCGAGTTGTTGAAATTTTTGGATTTTCCCTTCCGCTTCCGACAGCGAAACGATGAACTTCAACTCTTCCACGGTATACCCGCCGCCGCCCTCGCCGTCCCCCCGCAATCCCAGTTGCCGCGAAATCCGTTTCGACGATCGTTCGATGATGGTCACCAACGGCCCGGCAATGCGCGCGAAGACCAGCAGAATCGGCGCAACAAGCACCGCAAACCGGTCCGCCGTTTCAATCGCGATATTCTTTGGCACCACCTCGCCGATCACCACATGCATGTAGGTCATCAGACCGAAGGACAAGACCACCGCGAACACCGGAACTATCTTCGCCGTCCACGGCACAATCAGCGGCTGCATCCAGCTCAAAAAGAGTTGGTGAATCGTTTCCTCGCCGGCCCAACCCAGGCCCAGCGAGGCGAGGGTGACGCCGACTTGCACAACAGACAGCAGTCGCTCCGGGTTCGCCAGCAATTGCAGCGCGGCCTTGGCACCCGCGTCGCCGTCGTCGGCGAGTTGTTGTATCCGCGATTTCCGGGCACTCAACAGCGAGGCTTCGGCCGCAGCGAAAAAGGCGTTCGTCGCGACGATGAGGCCGACAAGGAGAAATCGGTATCCGTAACTGGAGTCGGCCATACTAATAATTGTGTTCGCCCGGAAACTAATACAGTCTATCAACGTAGGGATCGCGGTCGCTGTCGTTGCCTTGCTTGCCAGCGTCTATTGGTTCGCATGGCGGCCCTTGCCGTCGGAGAACGGTACGATCAACGCACCCGTTTCCAAGCCGGTGAGCGTGGAGCGGGACGCATTGGGCGTGCCGCATATTCGCGCCGCATCGGCCGATGATCTGTACTTCGCGCAAGGCTTTGTCACTGCCCAGGACCGCTTCTGGCAAATGGAGTCGTTCCGCCGTCTGGCGGCCGGCGAGTTTGCCGAAGTTGCCGGCCCGGCGGCGCTCGAGAGTGATCGCGAATTTCGCAGATTGCGTATTTCGCGGTTGGCGCAGCAGCGCGCGAGAACGCTCACCGGCGAGGACCGCGCCGTCTTGGCCGCCTACGCTCGCGGTGTCAACCATTACCTGGAAACCCACGCCGGACGTCTGCCGCTGGAGTTCACTTTGCTGGGCTACAAACCGCATCCCTGGCGCATTGAGGACACCATCCTCGTCGGCCTCATGATGCAGCAGACGTTGAGCAACACGTACAAACACGACTTGACGCGCGAGGCCATGTACGCCAAGGGTGACGCCGCCAGGATCGCTCAGCTTTTCCCGGATCGCACGGGCTCCGAAAATCAACCCGGTTCGAACGCCTGGGCCGTGTCCGGGGTTCACACAAGCAGCGGAAAAGCGGTAGTTGCGAACGATATGCACATCGCCTGGTCACTGCCCGGCGTCTGGTATATGACCCATTTGCAAAGCCCGGGGATGAACGTGACAGGCGTGGCGATTCCGGGCGTGCCCGCCATCGTGGTTGGACGCAATGAGCATATAGCGTGGGGCATCACCAATCTCGGTTTCGACGTGCAGGATCTCTACACGCCGGCGTCGAACCAGGCGTTGCTGGAACGGGACCGCATCGCGGTGAAGGGCACGTCGGCGGGAGAGCTGTTCGAACAGGTTGTCAACGCCCACGGCCCGGTATTGCAAGGGCCGAATGGAAAGCCGGTGGCGCTGCGCTGGGTGGCCGCTGAAAATGTGCCGTTCCGAATCGGGCTGGTGAAGTTGAACCGCGCCCGCAACTGGACGGAGTTCCGCGAAGCGTTGCGCGAGTTTCCGGGAGCGGCGTCGAATATCGCTTACGCCGACAAAGAAGGCAACATCGGCCTGCAAGTGACCGGGCAACTCCCCATTCGCAAGGGCTGCAATGGTCAGCGCGTCAGCGTCGCGGGCAGTTGCGAATGGCAGGGTTTTATTCCCTTCGAAGATCTGCCGTCTTTCTTTAACCCCGCCGGCGGCCGCATCGTCACCGGCAATCAGAATCCGTTCCCGGAGAACTACGCGTATACGGTGAGCGGCAACTTCGCGCCGCATTATCGCGCCAATCGGATCCTGGCCGAGTTGACGCGGAAAGACAAATGGACGCCGGAGGAAATGGTGAGGTTGCAGGCCGACATCTACTCGCCGTTTTCTCATTTCATCGCGCGGCAGATTACGGCGGCATGGGATCGCAAGAAGGCAACCAATCCGGACCTTCTCGATTCGATTGGATTGCTGCGGGCGTGGGACGGCGAGATGCGGGCCGATGCACCCGAGCCGGCCATCGCGACGTACACGACGAACCATCTCCGCCGGGCGATCTCGTCCAAGGCGTCCGGTCTGCCGGTTGTGGAATGGGAGCCGTTCATCTATTTCGCGGTCATCGAAAATCTGCTGCGCGAAAGGCCTGCCGGATGGTTCGCCGATTGGGATCATGAACTGCTGCGCGCGTTGCAGGAAGGCGTCGAGGAGGGAGGGCGAGTGCAGGGCAAAGACGTTCGGAAGTGGCAGTGGGGCGAGTACAACAAACTCACGATCGCCAGCCCGATCCTGCGCAATATTCCGTTGGTGTCCGGTTACTTTCAGATCGGTCCGGCGGGGGCCGGCGGCTCATCGACAACGGTGAAGCAGACCTCCCCGCGGGTGGGTCCGTCGATGCGCATGGTGGTTGATTTCGGCGATCCGCGGGGCGGGATGCTGAATCTGCCGATTGGGCAAAGCGGGCATGCGCTCTCCGGCCATTTCAAGGATCAGTGGGACGCGTATTCGAATGCGCGCAGTTTCCCGCTGCACTTCCCCAGCGGCTGGCAGACGAAGGCGACACTCACGCTTACGCCATGAAGAAGCTTGGTGTTTTTTGCGGTCCGCCGTGCACGGGTAAATCGAGCGCCGGACGGGCGCTGGGCCATGCGCACACGCGGGCCGACCGCGCGATTGCTTATCGCGCGGTGCTCTGGACGGCTGCACCTCTTTTGCGATATACCGATATCGTGATCTGTGACGGCGGGTTTCGGCAAGAATAGTATCGGGACGCCTGCCGGACGTTGGCGCGGGAACCGGGAGCCGCGTTGTATTGGGTGGAGTTCACCGCGCCTCTGGACATTCTGCTTGGGCGAAACCGGGCGTGGCGCGGCCATCATCCGTGTCTGGATCTGAGCGACGCGAGGGTCGCCGAAATCGTCGAGAACTATCCATGGACAGGGGCTGGGCTCATTGTTGATAGTTCGCGTTCGCCGGCGAAGTGTATCGCCGCCGTTGGTGAATATATCCAATGAATCGCGGCGTTCTCATCGTTTGGGGGCTCGCGACGGCGGCCATCGGCGGCGGTGCTTGGTGGTATTTTTTCCCGGCCGACGAAGTGCCCGCTGGGCGATGCGTCCGCGTTCCGCGAGGCGTTATCGCCCAGCACCCCCGCCGAGCTTGCCGAGGCCCAGCGGTTGCAGGCGCTGCTGATGGAATATGAGAACGACACGCTGGATGTTCACATCGTTTGGCAGCCGGCGGCGCGGACAGATTGGGCGCCAACAACGGCCTCGGCGCTCTGCAAATCTTGATCGCCCCTGCGTCAGTGTCGTGGCCGCCAAGCCGCGGCTGGGCAAGACGTTATCATCCCCGCTAGCGGCGGGCGGCTGGATCACTTTCGGGAAACATACCCAGGTCATTTTTCGAAAGCGCCGAAGAACAACGGACGCCATGGCTCGCATTTGGGATCGGCGGGCGCGGCATTATTGGGACCGGGAAAAGACGTTGCGCGCGTTGCTTGGCGACGGGCGGTTTTTCGTTTATCCTAAATCCGGCGGTTCAATCGTGCTACGCCCCGTCAGCCGCAATGTTCGCGCC
>CAMDKT010000463.1 GCA_945900935.1 Candidatus Sulfopaludibacter sp. SbA3
TGCATTGTCGCCATGCCCTTATGGTAACTGCGCAACCCTCATATCTCCCAAATGCGGCTTCGGCGGGGTGTGCTGAGCAAGCATCGCCGCCGCCAGCTTCGCCGCCATCGGTGACGATGCGCCCAAGTCGTTTAACTCGCCCGGATCCTCGCGCAGGTTGAATACCTGCAACGGCGCCCCCGGCTTCTCCCGCACGCCTTTCCAATCCCCCATTCGCACCGCCATCCCGTAATCGGGCCGCAGTTCTTTCGTCGCCGCCACCCAGCCGTGATCCTCCCAAACCATCGTCCGCTCCACCGGTTTCTTCAACAATGCCAACACCGCCGCGCCGTCCCCAAATGCCGTCGTCGTCCCATCCACGGCGTGCATCACGGTCGCGAACACATCGGCGAAATAAACGGGCGTGTTCGAGACCGCGCCAGCCTTCACGCGCCCCGGCCAGCGCACAATAAACGGCACACGCAAGCCGCCTTCATACAGCGTCCCTTTCTGCCCGCGCAGCGTCACGCCCGAGGGCAGTTTCATCGTGTCGAATGTAGTCAGCTCATGCCCCTCCCCGTGCACGCCGCCGTTGTCGCTGGCAAAAATTACCAAGGTATTTTTCTCCAACCCAAACTCGCGCAACATCGCCATCAACTTCCCGGCGTACGTATCGCCCTGCGTCACCATCGCCGCGTACTTCTTCTCCCCCTCGGGCCAGTCGCGATCTTCATACGGCCTCACGTTCGGCGTCTCAAAACGTCCATGCGGCACGGTGTAGGCGGCGTATAGAAAAAACGGTCTGCTCTTATTCGCCCGCAGGAACTCGAACGATTTTTCCGCAATCACGTCAGCGCTGTACTGCTTCCCGCCGAGCGGAATCTTCTTTTCGTTCTCCCACAGGAACTCCGGAAAGTACGTGTGCGCGTGGACCTGATGCAAGTAGCCGAAGAACGTGTCGAAGCCGTGTTTCCAGGGCACGCCGCTTGACCCCGCGTCTCCGAGCCCCCACTTGCCGAAACCGCCGCAAACATACCCTTGCGCCTGCAGCCAGGAAGCCAGCGTCTTGTCCGCCGCGCCGATCGGCGCCGTACCCGCGTTGGCCCGAATCCGCGCATGGCCGCCGTGCAACCCCGTCATCAGCACGCATCGCGACGGCGCGCACACCGGGCCGCCCGCGTACGCCTGGGTCATGCGCGTTCCCTCCCGCGCCAGCGCGTCAATATGCGGCGTCAGAATTTTCTTCTGCCCGTAACAGCCCACATCTCCCAGCCCCAAATCATCCAGCAGGATGAAGACGATATTCGGCTTTCGCGCCTGTGCCATCGCCGCGCTTGCGGCCAGGAAATTTCTTCGTAGCATCTCCACCAGCCTACCCGAAACGGAGAAAGGCGCCCTGACTACCGGCGCCTTTCCATCCCCATTGCAACAGGCGGCACAAAACTGCAGTGTCCGCGAATGTGGCTATTCTGGCAGGTCCATTCCGGCGGCGCACGCGGGGCGAGTTCCTCACCGCGTAACCTCCATAAAAACCGCAAACAGCAACGCCACGGTGAATATATCGTGCTGCTCAAGGACGGTACGGAACTCACCCTCAGCCGGACTTACCGAGAGAAGATTCTGGGCTTGCTCGGCTATTAGCGCGGCGGCGCTTCGCGCGACTTTGCGCGTGTATTCTAGGAAGGGAGGCCTTTACCATGGCAAGTCTCGACTGGTCGCAGTGCCCCGCTGTAGAAAGCGTGCCCGATAGACGGAGTGGCGAATGGGTGTTTCGCGATACACGAATGCCGGCCGCCGCGGTTTTCGAAAACCTCAAGGTGGGTTCGAGTATCCAGGAAATTATCGAGCAGTACGATGTCACGTGGGAGCAGATTCAAGCGGTTCTGGAATTTGCCGCCCGCAGCCTCGACGCGCCGCCGGTTCCTGCGAGTGCCGGCGATAGGTCGAATGCGCATCCTGTTTGATCAAGGGGTGCCCAGAGGCCTTAAAGCATCGTTGCGGGTTCACGAGGTCACAGAGGCCAGGAAGCTGGGATGGGAAAGAATCTCAAACGGTGACCTGCTTTCGCTGGCCGAGGGCGCGAACTTTGAACTATTGCTGACGACCGACAAGAATCTTCGCTATCAACAAAACTTCTCCGGCCGAAAGGTTTCAATTGTCGTCCTTGGGAACTCACCTTGGTGGCTTGTGCGAAAGCATCTCGACGCGATCATAGCCGCCGTCGATAGCGCCACTCCCGGCAGCTACGCGGAAGTGGCCATTCCGTTCAAGTAAGCCTCCGTGACAGGTGTCGTGCCGGCGGCACATAGAACTACGGCAACAACCCCCGAAACATCCGCGAGAACAACTCCGCGTCCGCCGACACCGCAATCCGCGCGTTCGGCCTCTCCCCCTCCACCTGCACCAGCCTTCCCCGCTCCCGCGGCCGCTTCCGCACCGCCAGCGCCGCCATCTTCCCTTTCGTCAACTGCCGGTCCACTAACGTCATCGCCGCCAATACATCCCAGGCAAAATACCGCCCCGCCCGGATTGACTCCGCCTCCAACCGCAACAGCCTCAGCACCACCGTCGCCGCCCATTCCCGCGCTTCTTCTTCAAACAGCCGCAGCACCGCCGGCCCGATCAGCACCCGGTTCGTCGCGTCCAACCCCACAATCCGCACCCGCCATCCGGCCGCCAGCACGCGCTCCACCGCTTCCGGGTCTACAAACGCGTTCCACTCCGCCGCCGGTGCCTCCGCCACATTCCCCGGCACATCCAGTGCGCCGCCCATCCAGATCAACTCCTGCAATCCCGGCCCCGTTCTCGGTTCCAAAGCGATGGCCCGCCCAAGGTTCGTTAACGGCCCCAGCGCCAAAACGCGCACCGGCCGCCGCGAGTCCATTAGACGTTCGGCAAGGAACCGGGCCGCCCCACGCGCTTCCGGCCGTCGCTTCGCCGCCGGAAACTCATCCCGCAACAGCCGGTCGCTCGCCGTCCGCCACGCTTCCGGGAAACTCCCCGTTCCCTGCACCGGCCGGTCCCCGCCCACATACACCGGAATCGCCGTCAGCCCGCCCGCCTCCAACAGCCGCAACACGCTCTCCGCCCCCTCCGCCGGATGCGCCAGCCCCTGCGTAATCGTCACCGCTTCAATCCGGATCGCCGGCTGGCGCATCAGCCATAGCAGCGCGATCAAGTCATCGGCCCCGGCGTCGGTGTCGACGATAACCGGCGATTGACCCGCCGCGGCAATCCGCAAAATCAGCAACAGGACAAGAAATCGCATCCCGAACTCTCAAGTTCTTCGCTGCCCCTGCCGATAGAAGACTTGGCGGCGTGGCAGCCGTCTCAAAACAGTATGCGCTACCTTTGGTCCTCTCTGCTCCTTCTTTTGTTGCTTCTCGGTCCGTTTGCGCCTTCGGCCTACGCGGCCCCCGCAAAACGGCCTCCCGGCAAGCAATCCAGTATCGCCTCGGTCCGGAACAAACAGAAGTTTAACCGCAAACCCAACGTCTACAGCGCCAAAACGAACCGGCCGCTGTTGATCAAGAAGCAGCATTGGTGGCAGCGGCGGTAGCTTCAAGGAAACATTTCGCAGGGATGCATCGTTTGACTTTCCGATGCTCCAGGATCTCCGCTACGCGCTCCGCATGATTCGCCAACAGCCGTGGTTCTCGGCGGCCATCATCGGCACGCTCGTCTTCCCCGGCGATGACCGAATTGTAATGGCGTCCGCCACTCTGCCCGCCCATCAGCGTCTCTTACGCCGATCTCCGCGACTTCCTGCCACAACTCGGCGCTGGCCGGAAAACACCACCCTGCCCGAAATCAACACCGCAATACCCACTCACAACCGATTAAGATATTCACATGGCCGTCCCGCTCATCCTCCGCTGGCCCAATCGCGAACCCGCCCACGATGCGCTCCTCTCCCAAATCCAACCCGATCAAATCATCGGCGCCGAAACCGTCCCCAACACGGTCGCCAGCGGTCTCTGGCCCGGCATCCGCAGCACCGCCAAACAAGGCGATGCCGACGTCGCCAGCGCCAGCAGTGAACCCTGGGTCGATGCCAACGGTTATCTCGCCGCCTTCCAAAAAGCCCTGGGCCTGACAACTGTCCTGGCCCACGAACACAAAGATCCCGCTCGCGGCGTCCCCTTCGACACCCTCGAACTCGCTCTCATCGAAGCCCGCGTCAACGGCGGCAATTTCATCCTCTCCGTCGAACCCCGCTACCGCGCCGCTCTCCTCGCCAACGACGCCAAAGCCCTCGAAGCCTGGCGTTCCCTCGCCCGCACCGCCGCCTGGATCCGAGCCAACGAGAATCTCTTCAACCGCCCCACGCTTCCTATAATCACCGCCCTCGTCGAGCCCGGTTATCCAACCTCCGAAATCGCCAATCTCCTTTTCCGGCGCGGCGCCAGCCCCGCCCTCGCCACACAAGTCCCCAACACCGGCGGTATTCAAGTCCTCATCGCCGCCGGCCTCAAAACCGTTCCGTCAAGCGTCTATAACCACGCCGCCGCCGGCGCCATCGCCGTCATCGACACGGCCCACCCAAAAGGCTGGAAGACCGTCAAAGAAGATACCGACCGCACCCTCTACTCCCACGGCAAAGGCCAAATCGCCGCCTATCACAAACGCATCCAGGACCCCAGCGAATTCGCCCTCGATTGCATTGACCTTCTCACCCACCGCCGCCGCGCCGCCCGCCTTTGGAACGCCCCCTCCGCCATTCCCCTCGCCACCGCCGACGGCCTCCTCCACATCATCCAATACGGCGCGCCCCTCACCAACGAAGTCCAGGCCCGCGTCCAGGGAATCTACAAATCCGCCACCCTCCTCCGCCCCGAAGCCCCGCCATTACCGTTGAAAATTTACCGCCGCGCCGCCACCACCGAAGTCTTCCCGCCCGCCATTCATCGCTTAGCTGTTGTAAAGTTCGAATAAGGAGTCCCGCGCCATGAAAATCTGCCGCCGCCAGTTCCTCGCCGCCGCCGCCGCCCTTACCCCCTACCAACTCATCGGCGCGCCCTCCCGCCAACCCAAGGCCCACTTCGCCGTCCACCCCTTCGTCGAAGCCAACCCCAAAGCTGTCTTCATCAAACGCACCCGCGTCCCGCAAAAGATGGACGAAGCCGCCAAGCTCAAAGAAGGCATCGCCTTCGCCCGCGACGTCTTCGTCCCCGCCGACACCGGCATCCCAATCAGCCACCGCATCATCCTTAAACCC
>CAMDKT010000464.1 GCA_945900935.1 Candidatus Sulfopaludibacter sp. SbA3
ATCCTGGAATCGAACAACCAGGAACAACTGATTTTCAAGCACGCTATCTCGACGGTGGTGGTATCGAGACCTACACACGGACATGCTGCGGGCCAAACGGGCTCGGTACATGGAGTTCCGGGGCCTGCTCCGCTACCGGGGCAGGGGCAAATGGCGGCCCATGGCGGCGACGGCAGCGAAGGTTAATTGACGCAGACCAACGAAAAAAATCACAAGCGCGGAACGGTCGCGACCGAGGCGGGGCCCGAGAGGGCGCTGCTGGTGGGTGTGGATTGGCGGCGACGGGTGGGGTCTGCCTTGTCGGCGGAAGACTCGCTGGCGGAGTTGGATGCACTGGCGCGGAGTGCCGGGGCGGCGGTGATCGACCGGCAGATGCAGACGCGGGATCGCGCGGATTCGGCGTATCTGATTGGTCCGGGTAAGGTGGACGAGATTGCGGGGCTGGTGGCGGGGTACGAGATCGACGTGGTGATTTTCGACCATGAACTGACGCCGACTCAGTTGCGGAATCTGGAAAAGAAATTTGACGTTCGCGTGTTGGACCGGACGCAGCTGATTCTGGACATATTCGCAAGCCGGGCGCGGACGAGCGAGGGCAAGCTACAGGTTGAGCTGGCGCAATTGCAGTATGCGCTGCCGCGGCTGTCGGGCAAGGGCACATCGTTGTCGGGCCAAGGGGGCGGGATTGGCACGAGGGGGCCGGGGGAAACGAAGCTGGAGACGGACCGGCGCCGGATACGGGCGCGGCTCGCACAGTTGGAACGGTCGATTGAAGCGGTGCGGGGGATTCGGGAGACGCAGCGGCGGCAAAGGCAATCGGTGCCTCTGCAGACGGTGGCGCTGGTGGGTTATACCAACGCCGGAAAATCGACGCTGTTTAACCGGCTGACCGGGGCGGGAGTGGTGGCGGACGCGCGGATGTTCGCGACGCTGGACCCGACCGTGCGGATGGTGACGCTGCCATCGAAGAAGAAGATTTTACTGAGCGACACGGTGGGATTCATTCGGAACCTGCCGACGACGCTGGTGAAAGCATTTCGAGCCACGTTGGAGGAAGTGACGGAGGCGGCGCTGCTGGTGCATGTAGTGGATGGTGCAGGGGAAGATGCGGATGGGGCGATGGCGCATGTGGAACTGGTATTGAATGAGATTGGGGCGAACGAGACGCCGCGGCTGGTGGTGTGGAACAAGTCGGACGCGCCGGGATACGGGATGATTCCGGAGGGGGCGGTGGGGATCAGCGCGGCGGCGGGAGCGGGGCTTTCGGAGTTGTTAACGAGATTGGACGCGGCGCTCCCTGGGCAGGCGCTGGTGCGGATGCAGTTGCGCATTGCGGCGAGCGACGGGGCGGCGATGCACCGGGTGCATGAGGAGACGCGGATCCTCTCTAAGCGCGCTGTAGACGAGTATTATGAGATGGAAGTGGAGATGACGGACGCGGCGGCGCGGGGGCTGGCGCAATATAGGCACTTGCGTTGTGACACGGTGTAGTTGATTCTAAGTGAGGAGTGGTAAAGGGATGAACCTCCCCAATCTTTTAACCCTACTTCGGATTTTTTTCGTGCCCCTGCTGGTGGTGGCATTGGTGCAGGACGACTTTGGCCTGCGGGTGTTCAACTGGCCGATGGCGAATGAGTATCTGGCGCTGGGGATTTTTTTGGTGGCGGCGGCGACGGATTTGCTGGACGGGCATTTGGCGCGGCGATGGAAGCAGGTGACGACGGTTGGGACGCTATTGGACCCGATAGCGGATAAGATGCTGATTTCGGCGGCGCTGATTTCGTTGGTGCAGGTGCGGGCGGTGCCGGGTTGGATTGCGATCCTGATTATCGGGCGGGAGTTTGCGGTGACGGGGTTGCGGGGGATCGCGGCGGCGGAGGGATACACGATACAGGCCAGCGATTTGGGGAAGACGAAGATGGTCTTTCAGGTGATTGCAATTTCCCTGATGCTGGTGTCCATACGCCATAAGGAATGGTCCTGGTGGGCGATGTTGTGGATGTATGGAGTGGTGATTTTCGGGATCGCGTCGGCATTCCAGTATTTTTTCAAGTTCTGGAACGGAGTGGACGAGCGGACGAAACTGAGGCGGCGGCGGGAGCTGCTGGTGATGGAGAGGCGGCGGAAACGGGCGGCGTTAATGGCTGAGAAAGTCGGTACGCCCGCCGTCAACGGTTAGGATCTGGCCGGTGATGAAGCGCGCCTGATCGGAGACGAGAAAGGCGACGGCACCGGCGATGTCTTCAGGAGTACCGCAGCGGCCGAGGACGGCTTTGGCGGCCATGGTTTTGACGACTTCTTCGCGGTTGGCGGGATCGACCATATCGGTCAGAATGAAACCGGGGGCGACGGCGTTGACGCGGATACCAGCGGGGCCGAGTTCGAGGGCGAAGCGGCGGGTCAGGGATTCAACGGCGGCTTTGGTGGGGGCGTACCAGGTAGTTCCGGCGGCAGCGGTGCCGTGGGCGGCGATAGAGGAGATGTTTACGATTCGGCCGTCGCGATTTTTGCGCATGTTGGGGGCGGCCGCGCGGGTGCAGTGGATGACGCTGTCGAGGTTGGTTTTGAGCATGGCGGACATGGCGACGGGGTCGTAGGAATCGATGTTGCCGCGGTGGAGGATGCCCGCGTTATTGACGAGGATGTCGATGGGGCCGAAGCGGTTTTCGGCTTGTTGGAAGAGTTGGTTGACTTGATCGGGGTCACCGGTATCGGCTTGGATGGCGCAGGCGCGGCCGCCGGCGTTGCCGATTTCCTCGACGGCTGATTCGGCGGCTTTTTGATTGTTGAGGTAGTTGATGACGACGGGGATGCCGTCGCAGGCGAGGCGGAGGGCGATGGCGCGACCGATGCCGCGGGATGCGCCGGTTACCAGGGCGATCATTTGGGGGCTGGCTCGATGAGGGCGGACATAGAGCCGGCGCAGGATTTGATGCGGTGATCGCGGCCAAAGCCGTGGATTTGATCTTTGGCGAATTGGGCTTGCGGCTGTTCGCAGGTGATGAGTATCGTGCGGCCGGTGGTGTCGACTTCGATGGCGTGCCGGAAGGCCTGGGCGGGTGCAATGAAGAAGAGCCGTCCGAGCATTTCGACGACGTAGGCATCGGCGTGAAGATCGTCGTTGAGCAGGACGACGTTGAAGAGGGGTTCGTGGGATATTTCGATGTCTTCGAGCGTTTGTTCGAGAGTTTGGGCCATCTTGATTTATGGTAGCAACTCGGAACGTGATAGAGTAAGGGGGAACACTGTGGGGGCGAAACGGCTTCGACGGGTTCGAGTCATTGTATGGAGGCGTGCCGGGTTCCGAGCTCCCGTAAAACGATCGGAAAACAATAACTGCCAACAACACGCAGTTTGCATACGCTGCTTAAGTAATTAAGCAGCCACCACGGTTCTTAGGCTCGCATGGGGATCGCACGGTGTCATATGGCGGGATTGGCCCTGGCTTCTGTCCGGAGCGAAAGGCTGAACACAATCGGGCTGGGCCGTTGACGTTTTGCTGATTCTTTAGTTGACGGCTGAGAAAAACGGATCAGATACGCACGTAGTCATCATACAGTGAGCGTTCTCGGACGCGGGTTCGACTCCCGCCGCCTCCACCAATTTAGCCCAATAGAATCAACCGCTTGCAGGCACATCCAAGCCCACGTGACTATTACGTGACTGCGGTTATGCTAGAATTCGACGCCGACGCAAAATTTGCCTCGTCATTGGCAAGATGGCCGAATAGCCGAGTTCATCAAGCCGAAGAAGTCCATGATGACGGTCCGGAGCGGTAGGCCGGATGAAGAAGCGAGCGAAATGTTTGAGTTCCTTTTTGGTGTGGCTGTTGGTATTCTTCCCACATGTGCTATCTGTGGAAGTGGCTGAAGTCGCTAGCACGACATTGGGTCGGCTATGCTGGCGGCAGCGTCATTGTAGTTGCCCTTAGCCAATGGGAACGATTTCAGGGCGGCAACGTCCCTTCGCACGTTTATTGGAGCATTGCGGCCTTCGGCATCCTTTCATCTTCGTTCCAGAGTTGGCGGGATGAGCATATGAAATGGTTCGATGAAAGCGGAAAGAATCAGAAGCCCGAACTGCTACTCAATGTTCGAGAGTATTCGGTTCTGCCTGATACCCTCACCCCTTCGGCTAACTTTCAGGTGCTCGTACATATTTCCAACGCGCGAAGCTGCTCAACGAGCATTACCGATGTTGAATTCTCGATTACCACTACCGAAGGCAAGGTTGTCTCTCAGAAAAGGCAATTCCTGAAGACACAAGTGATCGCTCATGCGGTCCACTTGCGAAAGCGGTTCGCGTTTAGAATTCACTCGGAAATTAAGCACTTGAACTTAGAGTCTGCGGAACTCACGCTAACCGATGGACTCGGGGGACTTCATCGCCAGCGGATAACGATCACGTGCGCAACCAGCAAGTTGCCGCCCCGTCCTCGAATAGCACTTCGCCCTAAATGGCTTTCCGGTTCTTCAGAGTGGTAGGACGCCCGGACGGCGCAACGATCATGCTAGAGCCAAAGGCTCGGGATTCAACGTCCTGTACCGAATGAGGCTCAAAAAACGGACTGTTTGCGAAATAGCAATTTGCGGCATAATTAACCCATGCGTACCCGTATCGGTGAACTCACGTGCTCCTATAGCGCGCGGGGAATTGCGAGCTTTTCTGTTGAGTTATGGCATGACGGGCTCAGAAAGCATCGATTAATTCGCGATGGGAATCAGGACGTCATTCGTAGAAAAGTGGAACTTCAAGTCGCGGACTGGGACGACCGCTGGGCTATTACATCTTCTCGCCAACAAAGCACCAACGAAAGGAATACGGGCAAGTCGGTGGCAGCCGAGCGAACCGCAGAGGCGCAACGAGAGCTTGAACAGATCTCAAACGTGTTGAAGCACACCTTAGGTGTCGACGACACAATCGACTGGGAGTTATTGAAAGTTGATTTCCCGTTCCCCGAACCGAAACCCACAGCAGCAAAGCGACCTCTTGCCCCGCAACCGCCTGTAGTTCCAAGGGAGCCTCAACAGTCTGATTCAGCCTCAGACATCCTGATCTCCAAGGAAATTACATCGAGCCAATTTCGTAGACGAGGCGCAAATCGGTACCCGGGAAAACGGTCTCGGTGGCGTTGAGTTGAACGCAGAGATGTCGAGCGGCGACGTCGTGTGCGTTCTGCGCGAGATGAT
>CAMDKT010000465.1 GCA_945900935.1 Candidatus Sulfopaludibacter sp. SbA3
TAGGTGTCCGGATTCACCACCACCCCCGACGTGAACTTGAACGGATACTTCCCGCCGCTGGGAAATGTCATTTCCACAAAGTACGCCGTATACCCCTTGGCCGGTTTATCCACCTTACCAATATAGTGTCCCGGCTTCACGGGCTTCAATTCCGTGCTCTTGTACATCGCGCCAATCTGCTCCAGCCGGAAGTCGCGCCCATCCGGATTCGTCGCTTGCCACAACTTCACCGACGTTGGCGTGTCCTTCGTCGACACAGCGATGTCCCCGTCCTTGCTCACCTTCCACGAATACCGCGGCCGCGCCTTGTTCTGGAGCATCGAATCGTAGAACGCGGTCAGCGATTCATAGGCGTCCGTATTGCGCAGCGAATGGTCCGAATTCGGCACATACCGCAAATGATTCTCGCCCTTCAAATCCTTGAAATAAAACTTCCACGAATCAGGCAGGAAAAACTGATCGCCCGCCGAATTCATGATGAACTTCGGCATCGTCAGCCGATCCCGGTACTCGTACGGCTCCACAAGCTTCATCAGCTCTTTGTAACGCGGATTGTCCAACTCATCCATCAGCCCCTCGGCGTAATAATCCCCCACCGACGGCGCCCAGAAACCGTACGCGCGGTAATGATGAATGAAACTCGGAATCACATTCAGCATGTCGATCACGATCGGCGACATGCCCACCACCCGCTTATCCACCACGCCAGTCGCCCACGCCGTCCAGCCGCGCTTGGACCCGCCCGCGACAAAGAATTGATCAACCGTCTTCCCCCCGCCCTCTGCCGATTTCATGAACGCCGTCACCGTATCCATCGCCCTGACAACAGACTTCGTCATCGGCAGCCGCAGCGGCCACGAAACATCCCCCGTGTCCAAAAATTTGCGCCAAGTATAAGCGATGATCTCGTCCTCCACGCGCTTGCGCCCCGGCTTCGGATCGTCGCCAAACACCAGCGGTTGATTCGGCACCATCCGCAACTCCGTCACCACCGAACCCGTATACTCAGCAATCCCCGCCATCACCGCGTCAACCGTTGTCCGCGGCCGCCCGTCATTCGCGCCGCCCGTAATAAACACCAACCCTATATTGGACTTCAACTCTTTCGGCCGGATGATGGAAACCCAGTGTACCCACTTCGTCCGGTCCACTTTCTTGTCCTCCCCCCAGCTCTGGGACGTCATTTCCACGATGTAGCCCGTGCTGTTCTTGCCCTCCACTGTATGGGCCAGCTTCCACGAATACGCCGGGTCGGCCTTGGCGATGTATTCATCAAGAGCCGTCTTCTTAGGCGCGCCGAGCAGCGCGACCGCCGCCGCGATAAGCAGGAGTGTTCTACGGATCACCCACTCAGGATAGCGAACCCTTGGCTTATCCTGTTATTCATGCGTTCCCTTTTGCTGTGCTTTTGCACGGCCGCCGCCCTGTCAGCCCAGCCGTCATTCGAATTTTGGCCCGGTGCCGCTTATGACCCCGCCATCCCCACTTTCCAGAAAATCCTCGGCTTTGAGCCGGGCAGCCGCTTCGCCACCCACGCCGATTTAATTCGCTACCTCGAAGCCCTTTCCGCCGCCGCGCCGAATCGCCTCAAAGTCATCGAATACGGCAAAAGCTGGCAGGGCCGCAAACTCGTTTACGCCGTCATCGGCAGCGAGGCCAACATGCGCCGCCTGCCTGAAATTCAGGCGTCGATGAAAAAACTCCTCGACCCCCGCAAGACCGCCGAAACCGACGCCCAGCGCCTCATCGCCAACACTCCCGCCATCGTCTGGCTCGGTCACGCTGTCCATGGCAACGAAGTCAGCGGCCCCGACGCGGGCCTGCTCGCCGCCTATCATCTCCTTGCCGCCCGCAATCAACCCGCCGTCACCGCCGCGCTCGCCAACACCCTCGTTATCCTCGATCCCCTGCAAAATCCCGATGGCCGCATGCGCTTCATTCACGCCTTCGAACAGGCCGTAGGCTTGGAGCCAGACGCCGTACCCTTAGCCGCCGAACGCAATGAACCCTGGCCCGGAGGCCGCCTCAATCACTACCTCTTCGACATGAATCGCGACTGGTTCGCCGTCACGCAACCGGAGACAAAGGCCCGCATAAAGATGTTCCAGGAATGGTACCCCGTCGTCGTCGCCGACCTTCACGAAATGGGCTCCGAAACCAGTTATTACTTCGCCCCCGAAGCCATCCCTTTCAACCCCCATCTCACCAAAGAACAAAAAACCAGCCTCGACTGGTTCGGTAAAAACAACGCCAAATACTTCGACCAACTCGGCTACCCCTACTTCACCCGCGAACAGTACGACGCCTTCTTCCCCGGCTATGGAGCCAGTTGGCCCGCCTACTACGGCGCCATCGCCATGACCTACGAAAACTCGAGCGTCCGCGGCCTCATCTATCGCCGCCTCGATGGCACGCTCTACACTTTCCAGGACTCCATCCGCAAACACTTCACCACGCAAATCGCCACCGCCGAAGCCGCCGCCAACAACCGCGCACAACTCCTCAAAAACTTCTGGGAATACAACAAATCCGCCATCGCCGAAGGGAAATCGGAATCCACCAAAGCCTACATCCTTCCCCGCCGCGGAGACACCGCCGCCGTCGATAAACTCGCCGCCCTGCTCGTCGAGCAAGGCATCGAAGTCCAGCGCGCCCCCGCCTCCGTCAACGGCTTTCCCGACGGCAGTTACGTCGTCTCCCTCGCCCAACCAGCCAAGCGCCTCATCCGCGTCCTCCTCGATCCCCAAGTCAACATGGAGCCTGACTTCTTAAAAGAGCAAGAGCGCCGCCGCGCCAAAAAGCTCGGCGACGAAATCTACGACGTCACCGCCTGGAGCCTACCCCTTCTCTTCAACGTCGAATGCGTCGCCGCCACGAATCCCGTCACCGCCCCGCTCCAACCCTACACCCCGCCCGCCGCGCCCAAGCCCCAGACCTTCGCCAAAGCCGCCGTTGCCTACCTCGTCCCCTGGAAAGGCCGCGCCTCCGCTCAGTTCCTCGCCGCCGCCCTCCGAGCCGATCTGAAAGTTCGCGGCGCAGACAAAGAGTTCGTCCAATCCGGGCGAACCTTCCCGCGCGGCACGCTGATCGTGTTGACGAAGGAGAACGCGGCCAACGTGCACGACACGGTCACGCGCATCGCCGGCGACGCTGAAATCGTCCCCGTCGACACCGGCTGGGTCGACAGCGGCATCAATTTCGGCAGCCGCAACGTCGCGCTCTTCAAGAAACCGCGCATCGCCCTCGCCTGGGACCGGCCCGTCTCCGCCCAAAGCGCCGGTGCCGCCCGCTTCGTCATCGAGCGTCAATTCGGCTATCCCGTCACCGCCATTCGCGCCACCGCGCTCGCCATCGCGGATCTCGATCAGTTCGACGTCATCATCCTCCCCGGCGCGCAAGGAACGTATGCCGATGCATTCAACGCCGCCGCCGCCGCCCGCCTCAAAGCCTGGGTCAACAAAGGCGGCACGCTCATCGCCATCGAAGAGGCGGTCAATTTCCTGGCCGGCGCCGCTCTACTTTCCACCAACGCCGAGTCTCTAGCGACGGAGAAAAAGCCCGACCCGCCCAAGCCCGAAAACGGCCGCGTCCCCGGCCGCCTCATCGGCAACGAAGCCTCTTATCTCGAAGCCATCAAGCCCGACCGCGAAGCCGCCGACGCCGTCCAGGGCATCCTCGGCATCGCCAAAACAGACGCCGAACACTGGCTCACCGCCGGCGTCCCGGCCACCGTCAACGCGCTCGTCCAGGGGCGTACTGTATACACCCCGTTAAAGCTCGACAAAGGCATCAACGCGGCCTACTTTCTCGGCGCCGATAAGCTCCTGGTCAGCGGCTATATGTGGGAAGAAAACAGAAAGCAACTGGCCTACAAACCGCTCGTGATGATCGAACGCCAAGGCCAGGGCAACGTCATCGGCTTTACGTTTGATCCCAACTTCCGCGCCTATCTCGACGGCATGAACGTGCTGTTTCTCAATGCCGTTTTTCGCGGTCCGGCGCACGGGCGTTAATCGCCCGCGCGACGTCTTCGCCGCCTGCGGCAATAAGGGATCTGATCTCTGCTTCCGGCCCCCCTCTCGGCCAAAACGCCGAAAGGGGGAGCGTCGTTTCTCGAGAGTTCCGGTTATCCCTCTGGGTTCCAGAGTTACGGAAGCGAGTATATTGGCCTCCGGCAGGATGGAACGCGGACCGGAGCCGCGCGGGTTGCCGAGGACGTGTTATCCGCCCCGCCGGTCCCAAAGCGGACCGGCGGGGCGCTAGGCGCGGCGGGGTGAAATGCACCGATAACACGCCATTACGTCAACGGCCCAAGGGCGCTGTTCCCCGGTCCGCAAAGTTACTAAGTCTACCCCCGTCGCCCCCTCAAGGGGACTGCTTGATGCCACGCCGCGCGCGGTAAGGTACTTATGGCTTACATTCCTCTGGTGAATGTTCGCAATAAAGCCGCTGATCGGCCGTGTTCAAGACGGTCACCTGCTCTAGCACTTTCTCGTAAATGCAGTTTGTAGTCGATGACATGACAGGACGTAGCACATTTATTACCGATTCGATAGTGTCAAATCGAATCGCCTCATCAACGCTACTACCGAGCGTCCTACAATATCCCTCGGCATCAACGGCAACTGTTGGTACTAATAACAGCTTGAGTATAGCCTTAACAGGAGTCACATCAGATTTAAGAACTACCTCATCCGGCCGCCCCGTGCGAAGCAGTATCGAATACTCGAATACATCACCAAATAGTCTCCACTGATGACGACCGTCGAACTTCAGGAAAACCAAGCGTCTTTGGCCCTTTTCCGGAACAAAGCGGCGACACCCAAGGTCCTTTGAACTATATTTGGAAAAAACATGGCACCTAAAAGCCACGAGTCCCTGTGCAGCTCCCTTGACGACAGTATCGACCTCCATCGTGACCTCGATAGGCTCAACGACTAGGCCGACCATGACAGTCGACTCCGCGGCTGCGCCGATGTCTCGAACATTAACGATAGTACCGGCCAATACGGTATCCGCCTGGGCCAAGTGGGTTCTTCTGAACATACTCGGATCAATTCCTGGGCGCGGCACAACAGTTAACTCAGAAAGTGGCTTCGGCCCACAGCCGGCGCATAAAGCCAAAAAAGCGATGCAAAGTATTCCGATTAATCGCATATCTTCTTTGGCTTGAAATTCCCC
>CAMDKT010000466.1 GCA_945900935.1 Candidatus Sulfopaludibacter sp. SbA3
TTATTCCCTGACAGTTGATCGTAAACGTGTTGTTATTTCCAGAGACCGCAGGACTACAAGATCCTTTCGTAGCACTCGATCCCGCAGTTGGGGTTTGAGCTTCGAGAGGAAGTGCGATACACGCAACTGCCAGAAGGCTACTGAGTGTCATTTTGGCTTCATCCCTTTCGGCTCAATTTTGGGTGCGGTATAATTAAAAGTATTTCCAGTCCCGCTGACAGCAGGGCTATCGTTTCCGGTCGTGATGTTGGATCCGGGAACGGGTACGAGGGAGGGAGTAGCTGGCTTTGGAATAGCGCCAACCGCTGAATCAATCGTTGAACCTGCTGGAGCCGCAGAGGACGATGGCAACCATGTCCATATCACGAATGCGGCTACTGCAATTACGACAGTACTGGCGATTCCAAAAATCCAGGAATGTCTCTTGAATTGGGTGCGATATTCCAGCTTGTAAACGAAGAACCCGACCAAGAATAAGATGCCTATCGCCCAAGCGAATCGTGCCGGACAACCAAATACCGCGCTCAGAACCGGAATGATGATTCCAGCGCACACGGTTAGCGCATTCTGCAGCGTAAACCCAACTTCACCAGCGGTCTGACAGACCGCCGCAATTAGAGAAATGGGGGTCGCTTCTTCGATCTGTTGCGGCGGATTGGCGCTCGGCTGAGAATTTACACCATCCATGCCATAAGTATACGCCATTAAAGGTGTAGTCCCTAAGCATGCCGGCCCATGCATTACTCGCCAACCGCAAACCCGCCGCCACCAAATACATGCGCCACGCTCGCCTCGGCCAAAGCGAGTGTTGCAGCTAAATCGTCACCGTCCAGTCACCCGTCCAGTCCGCCCGTCCCATCCATTGCGCAGATGACCCAATCACACCCCCCCCCCGAAAACGTCCCCTCGATGTCGATGACCCGCCCGATGACGCCGCGAAGATCGATACGCCAAACTCGGACGGCGATGCCTTCATTCATCGCCGCACCCTCGTTTTTTGCGAGATTCCAGTTTTGAACTTCCTGACAGTCGGCCCAATATCCCTTACCCTGAAAAGAGACGCAGACAATCTAAGGAACTCGGCCATGAGCTTAACCGTTGATCTCTCGAAGGAAGCTGAAGCCGCCCTAACCTCGCAGGCGCGGGCCGCCCACATGTCTGCGGAACGATATTTATCCCAGATCATCGAGAGCGCCCTTAAACGTCAGCATCGCCTCGCCGCTGAAAATCTGGCGCAGCATCTCGACCATATGGCTTCCCAAGTTCTACCCGACACGACTCCCGAGGAAATGGAAGAGGCTTTAGAAGCGGCCCTGTCGGCCGCCCGGCCCCGGCGCAGTTGGCATCAGTGAGGATTGTTCTCGATACCAACATCCTGGTGCGCGCGAACCCTAAAGTCTCACCGGCTGGTCTGGCGCGCGATCTCCTTCTAACCATCGTTTCCGCCAACCAGCATACCCTCATTCTTTCGTCAGCCATTTTGGTCGAGGTGCGGCGAGTACTGAACTATCCCCATGTCCAGACTCGCTGGCCTCTCACTGAAGAAATGATCGCTCAGTATGCCGCATTTCTTGAAGCGGCGGCCTTCTGCGTGGAAGTGCCGGAGTTTCCTCCGGCTGTCGTCGTGAAAGATCCGGACGACGATCCTATTTTGCAGACCGCAATTCTCGGGTACGCGGATGTGCTCTGTACCCGCGACGTCGATTTTGCGCACGATCTGGGCAAAGAAGTTTGCCGCGAGCGCGGCATCCGAATACTATCTGACATTGATCTCATCCGGGAACTTCGTCGAACGGCAGAGTCTTAAAGGGCGTTTGCCAAAGCGGGAACGCGAACTGTATAAGCCGCGCCCAAACTCTGGCGTCATCAATTGATAAATCGGCGTCATGGTCCCCGACGGCCTCGCCGCCGGTACCCAACTAGACTTCAGTATTGCTATTCCAGGAGTTCGCGGAAACCGATCAATCTACAAGGGTTAACGATTCGCCTGCAGACAGGGTCGCCGGGATGATCTTTGCAATCAATGCTTCAGCACAATCCGTAGAAAACTCGAAAATGCAGTTTCGAGTTTTCTACGCAGGGCTCTCGCGCAATGTCCGTATCTATTTGAGAACAATAGGCTTACTTTACGACTACTCAGGGCGGTTTCCAAGACTTTCGAAAATCGCTCCAAAATTCGGATAAAGCGAAGCGAGCGGAACGGCTCCAAAGGCAAACGCCAGCAAGTATGCGCGCAAATTGTCGCGAGCGCCCTGGAATAAACGGGCCTTACATGGTTTTCGAAGCGTGTTACGCCCTCTTGGACAATGTCGATCTGAGGAGTTCGCGCGCAAAGGAAGGAAATTATGAGCGTCTCACACCGGCATCGCTGCGATGACCGGCGAGTTACCGATGGCGAAGAGGATGGCAGCCGATCCGCCCGCGGCATGTCGCTGCGGCACGCGGTTGACGAATACCTTCTATATCTGAAGGCGGTAGGAAGAAGTCAGGCCACCACAGCGTCCTACTCCGTCAGTCTCGCCATGCTGACCGCAACGGTTCCGGAAGAGTTTCCGCTCTCGGCGCTGTCGGCCGATTTCCTGGTCAATTGGATGGCTTCCCTAAAGGTGCCAAACGCAATCGGGCAACGAAAATCCGAAACGACGTTGAACCGCTTCCGCACTACTTACCGCGCCTTCGCGCGCTGGGCGTTCGAATCGGGCCGGATTCCGTTTAATCCCGCCCTGCTGTTGCATATGGCCCAGGTCGATTCCCCGCGCACACCGGCGATTACACTGCTGGAAATCCGCAAACTGCTCGATACCATCCGGCATTCCGGAGACCCGCTGCGATTGCGAGACGAAGCTCTGTTCCGGACCTATGCGATGACCGGAATACGCCGTACAGAAGCGCTTACTCTCGCCATTTCCGACTATAACGCGGAGGCGGCCACGCTTACCGTCAACTGCGGCAAGGGTCGGCAGATCCGCACCGTACCGGTGGCCGATTCGTTAGGTTCGCTGCTCCAACAGTGGCTGGAACACCAGTTCCCAGCGGGCGCAGTTCGCTCGGGAACTCTTTTCGGCGATAGACTCTCCGGACAGGCGCTTAGTCCCCGCCAAGCCAACGCGAGATTCCAGCACTGGCAGGGCTTGGCCGGGCTTTCAGGGGGTCTGACGATTCAGTCGTTCCGCGTTGGGTTCGCCACGGTGTTGCACGCCGATACCAGCGACCTGATGCTGCTTTCCCGCGCTCTCGGGCATCGCGATGTACGTCCAATTCAACGTTATATCGATCCGGCTACGGAAAAGCTGCGGCTGGCGATCGAGAGGAGTTTCAGCGGGTAGCCAGCCAGCGGCGAGGCGCGTGTTGCACATCGCCCGATTCGCCCGGCTGGCGTGAAACAGCAAGGCGTGGATCGAATCGGCTGATCTCCTCAGCGACAAGGGGCCGAGTCTGGTATGTTCTGGCTCCGCGGGCGTTCATCTGTACTGTAGCAGGGCGAATTCCCCGGGTCGAAACCTACAGTTCGGCAAAGACCAGGAAGTGCTTGCGGTCTTCACCGTGCGCGGGCGCCTACTGAGAAAATTCGCAATCCCCGGAGGGACAGATTTGTGTGAAGCGCCGCGGCGCGGATGATGCCGACTGCCTTCGCGTTCTCGATCTTGTTCTCAGGGCCGGTCAGATTTGCCGAGCGCTACCGGGTCTTATGTTGAGTTCCGGATTATGTTGAGTTCACCGGGCGGACCATTACGGGACGGGCTGTTCGTGGCGAACAGCTAAACATAATCGGAATCTGATCCTGCGATGCTCTTTCTCGTCGGCTTGAAAGCCGGAAAGGAAAAGCATGATCGAAGAGTTCTTCAAACAGAAATCCACAGTTGCCAGACTGCAATCGGGGCCGATGGCTCAACAGTTGCCGTCTATCGCCGAGGCCCTCCATCAAGAGCGGTATCCACCAGAGACGATCAGACGATACGTGCGCGTGGCCGATGGGCTCGGCCGTTGGCTGAGCGAGCATGGGCTGAGTCTCGCCGAGACAGACGAGACTATCCTGGCTCGTTACCGAGGCGATACCGGCAGGAGACACAAGAGTCAGCTTCGCGCCGCTGGACGCGGGTTGGCAAAGCTGCTCGCGTTGCTTCGCGCGCAAGGTGCTGTCGGCGAGCCGGTCCGAAGTACCGGCAGCGAAGGGGACAGGCTGGTAGCAGCCTTCGATTTCCATCTTCAGCACGTTGCCGGACTGATGCCGGGTACACGTTCCTGGTATCTGCGTTATGCAATGTTGTTCGTGAAGGCGACGGCCGACGCGGAATCATTCGATATCGCGAAGGTTACACCACAGGCAATCACCGATTTCGTATGCGCGGAGGCGGCAAAACTCAAGCCATCGGCGTGTGCCGCTCCGGCCACTGGGATGAGGGTTTTTCTACGGTATCTTGTAACGTCCAGGGGGCTTCCGCCTGGGGTGACTGGCGCAGTCCCGACCATCCGGCAGTGGAAGCTCGCGTCGTTGCCCAAGCACCTAACTTGCGACGAGCAGTCGCCGGCAGGGAAACGTGATCGAGCTATCTTGCTCTTACTTGTCCGGCTCGCGTTGCGCGCTGGAGAGGTTGCGCGTCTTCGCCTTTCAGATATTGATTGGAGAGAGGGGGCGGTGCGCATCTATTCCGCGAAATCCGTGCGGGAACGAATGCTGCCCCTGCCGAGTGACGTTGGCCAAGCTCTGGCGGAATACCTGCGCGACAGCCGGCCAACGAGTGCGCAGCCTTATGTTTTCCTGCGAACCAGTGCGCCGTTCAGCCCAATCACTGGTTGCAGCACCGTCAGAGGCATCGCCAAGCGTCATCTCAAGCTCGCCGGAATCTCGATCCCCGGGTTGAGCGCGCACTCTTTCAGGCACACAGCGGCAACCCAAATGGTCAGGCGTGACCAGCGCGGACCTGCAAAATTACCTGGAGCGCTACCTCAAATTGAGGCGGTCGCTCGGTTTCGAAATGCGAATGGAAGAACGGTTGCTTCAAGACTTCGCGACCTTGCTCCAAGGACGCACCGTCGTCGAGCCACTCATGGCCCAGGCGGCACTGGAGTGGGCGTGCTCACGCGGCGCCGCTACTGGTTCTGGATGGCAATCGGGACGATTAAGCATCGCCCGCTGCTTTCTCGTGCATCTGCGCGCTTATCACCCCGGCGTCGAAGT
>CAMDKT010000467.1 GCA_945900935.1 Candidatus Sulfopaludibacter sp. SbA3
TGGCCTATCAGTTAACGCCGAAGACCGTCCTCCGCGGCGGCTGGTCGATCTACTATCAGGGCCTGTCGAGCGGCGGTTGCGGTTGCCGCGCCGGTTTCGCCGGTTCCAACGACTTGCAGAGCGATGGACGCAACCCGGTCCTGAACTGGGACGGCGGGATTCCGTTGGCGCCCGGCTATCGTCCTCCGCCGATCATCGATCCTTCGTACGTGAACTTCCAGAGCGTCCAATATCAGGGTTCGACCGCCGGTCAACCTGGCCGCATCTACAACTGGAGCGCCAACGTTCAGCACGAGATTAGAGGATTCCTGATCGACGTAGCCTATCAGGGCAATCGCGGTACACGCCTGAACTCAACGATGGACCTCAACCAGGTTGCCAGCAGCCAGTTGAGCCGTGGTTCCCTGCTCGGTCAGCGGATCGATTCGCCGGCGGCATCGGCTGCTGGAATTCGGCCTCCTTTCGCCAGTTTCCCGGCCGGCCAGAGCGTCGCTCAGTCGCTGCGGGCTTTCCCGCAGTATCTGACGGTTGCCAGCGTCTTCGCCGGCTACGGCCGAAGTTGGTACGACGCCCTCCAGACCAAGGTCGAGCGCCGTTTTGGTTCCTACCAGTTGCAGGCTAACTACACCTGGTCGAAGAGCCTCGGCTACGGCCACTTCCGCCAGGTATTCAGCCAGTTGGGCGGTCAGGGTTCCCCGCAGGATTACGGCAATCTGCCCGATTCGAAGAGCTTCATGCCTTTCGATATTCCCCACGTGTTCAACATTCTCAGCACCTTTGACTTGCCCTTCGGCAAAGGTCACAAGTTCCTGAACGGCAGGGACAAAATCACCACCGCATTGGTGAGCGGCTGGACGATCGCTGGCGCGCAAGTGTACCGCAAGGGCACGCTGCTGCAGTTGGTGACGCCCGGCAACCCGCTGGGTAACGGCGTGTTGTTCGCGCCGCTCACCAAGGCAAACAAGTCCGCCGTGCCAATCCGCACCGGGATCGAGCGCACCTCGCTTGACCCGAATAACCCCTCCGGCCGGTTCTTTAACGCGGCGGCCTTCACAGCGGCTCCGCAATACACGCTTGGAACGGCCGCGTTCTACCAGAACGATTTCCGCCAGCCCTCTGTCTTCACCGAGAACCTCTCGATCGTGAAGCGGACGACGATTTTCAACAACGACAAGAACCCGGTCGTCCTCACCTACCGCGCCGATGGCTTCAACATCTTCAACCGCACGAGCTTTGGCGGTGTTGTCGGCACTATCGGCAACGCGAACTTCGGCCGTCCCACCGGACCGCAGAACGGACCTCGCATCATCACCATGGGCCTCCGCCTGGAGTTCTAATTCCACCCGCAACAACAAAAAAGGCCGCCCCACCGGGCGGCCTTTTTCATTACAGCGCCTGCTCCAAATCCTCGCAGATATCCGCCGCATCCTCAATCCCAACCGACAGCCGCACCAAACTATCCCGAATCCCCAGCCGCTCCCGCTGCTTCGGAGCCAGATCGCGATGCGAACTCATCGCAGGATACAGAATCATGCTGTGCACATCGCCTAAAGACGTCGCCTTGACGATCATTTGCAGCCGGTTCATGAACACGAAAACTTCCTCCCGCCCCGCACCAGCGATTTCAAAGCTGATCATGGCCCCAAAAAGACCGCTCGGTAAAAGCCGTTGGATCGTCGAAGCATCGGGATGCTCCCGATCATCCAGAAAATTCACCTTCGCCACTCGCGGATGCCCCCGCAGAAACGCAGCCACCTCGACAGCATTCCGGCACTGCCGTTCCATCCGCAACGGAAACGTCTTAATCCCGCGCATCGAAAGATAAGCTTCAAAAGGTCCAAGCGTCGGGCCATACGTCCGCGACAACGTACGAAGCGCTTCGTAGTGCCCCTCATCGCTAACAATAAGTCCGCCCATCACGTCCCCGTGACCCGCCAAATACTTCGTCAGCGAATGCACGGACATATTCGCCCCAAGTTCCAACGGACGAACCAGCATCGGCGTCGCAAAAGTGTTGTCCACGATCAACGCCGCGCCGGATTCCTTCGTCATCGCCGCGATTAAATCGATCGGACCAACTCGCAGCAA
The DNA here is from genome assembly GCA_945900935.1 of Candidatus Sulfopaludibacter sp. SbA3. Taxonomy (GTDB): domain Bacteria; phylum Acidobacteriota; class Terriglobia; order Bryobacterales; family Bryobacteraceae. The sequence goes on from CAMDKT010000467.1 coordinate 2,089, forward strand.
AGGATTCGAAATCGTCTCCATCAAAACCACGCCGGGCCGCTCTTCGGCAATCACCGCCGCCACGCGATCCACGTCGCAAATATCGACAAACGTCGTCTCGATCCCGAACGGCTCCAGCACCTTCGTCAGCAGATTCATCGTCGCGCCGTACAACGCACTGGCGGCCACCACTTTTTTCCGCCGGTCAATCAGCGCCGTACGAATCGCCATCTCCAACGCCGCCATGCCGGTAGCACAAGCCAACGATCCATGACCCCCTTCAAGCGCCGTGCAAAGCTCTTCCAACGCATGATTCGTCGGGTTGTCGTAGCGGGCGTAGGCGTAGCCCTCCACTTCCTGAGCAAACACCTTGTCAGTGGTCTCAATGTCCTCGTAAACAAAGCTCGACGCCGTGTAAATCGGAGTCGTTACCGGGATGTGATCGCCCTGCTTCTTCCGGTCCCCGGCGTGGACCGCCTTCGTATGAATGTTCATGCTTTCCGTTTCCAGCGCGTACCCTCTTTGGTGTCTTCCAGGATGATTCCCTTTTCCAGCAATTCGGCCCGAATCGCATCGGCGCGCGCGAAGTTCCGAGCCTTCTTAGCCGATACGCGCTCGGCCGCCAAGGCATCGATCTCTTCGTCAGCCAGACCGCCTTCCGCCACGGTCGGCGTCATCACAGCAAAGACTTCATCAAACCGCGCCAACACCGCCATCGCCCCGCCAACGTTCCCCGCGTTGAAGGCCCCCGAGTCCATCGCCGTGTTCGAATCGCGAATAAACTCAAACAGCGCCCCAAGCGCGCTGGCGGTATTCAAATCGTCGTCCATCGCCTCGTCGAACAGCCGCAAAGTTCCCGCCGACCGCTCCTCGGCCTCAACCACGGACCCATCCGGAAACTTATCCGTCTGCAACCGCCGTTCAAAATTGCGAAGCCGCTCGATGGACGCCGCCGCCGCCTTCAACCCGTCAAAAGTAAAGTTGAGCTTATTTCGATAAGGCACCGAAGCCAGCAAATAACGCACCGCCTCCGGCTGATACCCCATCTGCATCACGTCGCGAAGCGTGTAGTAGTTGCCAAGCGACTTCGACATCTTCTGCCCCTCGACAATCAGATGCTCCGCGTGAATCCAGAACCGCGCGAACGGCTTGCCCGTCACCGCCTCGCTCTGTGCAATTTCGTTCTCGTGGTGAGGAAACGTAAGGTCAATCCCGCCCGCGTGAATATCAAGCGTTTCGCCCAAATACTTCATCGCCATCGCCGAGCACTCGATGTGCCAACCCGGACGCCCGTCGCCAATCGCCGTGTTCCAACTCGGCTCCCCGTCCTTCTTCTGTTTCCACAAAACAAAGTCGCGGGCGTTCTCTTTTTCGTACTCATCCACATCCACGCGCGCCCCCGCAATCATCCCGCCGAAATCGTTATGCGACAACTTGCCGTACTCCGGAAACTTGCCGATGCGGTAATAAATCGACCCGTCGCTTTCATACGTCATTCCCTTCTCCGTCAACGACTGGATCAACGACACCATCTCGCCAATATGTTCCGTCGCGCGAACGATTTTCTCCGGTTGCTGGAAGCGAAGCGTCGCCATGTCCTCCAGAAACGCCGCCTCATACGGTTTCGTGTATTCGTTAATCGAAACATTCCCCGCCACAGAGGCGCGGATGATCTTGTCATCCACATCTGTGATGTTCATCACGTGCAGCGTCTCAAAATGCCGCGCCCGCAGCCAGCGGCGGAGAATATCCTGGAACGTAAACGTCCGCAGGTTCCCAATGTGGGCGTAGTTGTAGACAGTCGGGCCGCAGACGTACATCCGCACGGTCTTGCCGTCGGCGGGGGCAAAGTCTTCGACTTTTTGGGTGAGTGTGTTGTAGAAGCGAATCGGCATTGCGTGGGTAAACCTCTATGATACTATTCGGTTAGACGAATGCCATGGCGTTCCTGATCGACACCGATTTCCTGCCCGCCACCTTGACCGCTCACCCGATGAGCGACGACGAGTTCGCCGCGTTCTGTTCCGAACACCCCGACCTCTCTTTTGAAATGTCAGCCGAGGGCGAGATCATCGTAATGGCACCAACCTTTTTCTTAACAGGCGTCCGGAATGTCCGGATCAGCGGCCGATTGGAAGCGTGGGCGGAGTCGGACGGTCGCGGCATCACGGTCGATTCTTCCACCCTCTTTGTCCTCCCCAACGGCGCCCGTCGATCTCCAGATGCCTCCTGGACACTCAAAAGCCGCATCCAACAACTGGACGCCACAACCCTGCAAAAATTCTTGAACCTATGCCCCGACTTCGTAATTGAACTCAAATCCGCCTCGGACCGGCCAAAGACGATTCACAAGAAAATGAAGGAATATCTCGCCAACGGAGCGCAATTGGGTTGGCTGATCGATCCCGACGCGCGCACGGTTTCCATCTACCGGCCGAACCGCGAAGTCGAGACCCTCGCCAACGTCGAGTCGATTGCCGGCGATGGCCCCGTCGCCGGCTTTGTGTTAGACCTCCGCCCAGTCTGGAATCCGCTCGCTGGCTGACCCCCTTTGCGCTAGACTCGAGCCATGACCGAGTTCCTGCCCGTCACCTTGACGGCTCATCCGATGACTGACGATGAGTTTGCCGAATTCTGCTCCGATCACCCCGACCTCTTTTTTGAAATGTCAGCCGAGGGCGAGATCATCGTAATGGCCGGGGCCTATACGCTTACTGGCGTCCGAAATGCCATGATCAGCGCCCATTTGGACGCCTGGGCTCGTCTGGACCGCCGCGGCATCACGGTCGGTTCTTCCACCGGCTTCGTCCTTCCCAATGGCGCCCGCCGCTCTCCGGATGCCTCCTGGACACTCAAAAGCCGCATCGAACAACTGGACCCTGCCATCCAGGAAAAATTCTGGCATCTTTGCCCCGACTTCGTAATCGAACTCAAATCCGCCTCGGACATGTCACAGACGATTCACAAGAAAATGAAAGAATATCTGGCCAATGGAGCGCAATTGGGTTGGCTGATCGACTTCGAGGCCCGTACGGTTTCCATCTACCGGCCAGACCACGAAGTCGAAACCCTCGCCAACGTGGAGTCGATTACCGGCGACGGCCCAGTCGC
>CAMDKT010000468.1 GCA_945900935.1 Candidatus Sulfopaludibacter sp. SbA3
TTTCGGTGTCGATGCCGGACTTTTCGAGCATGGAAAGCAGCAGGTTGTTCATGGGCGTCTCCGGCGCATAGCGGATATGCCGTCCGCTTTTCAGTTTGCCGGAACCACCGCCGACAAGGACCGTTGGCAGGTTGGTGTGGGTATGGCGATTACCGTCGGAGATGCTGCTGCCGTACAGAATCATCGAGTGATCGAGCAGGGTGCCATCGCCATCGGGAGTGTTCTTCATGCGATCAATGAGATAGGCAAATTGATTGACGTGGTGGGTATTGATCTTGATGACCTTGGCGATTTTTTCGGCGTCGTTTTGATGGTGGGTGCAGCTATGATGGCCATCCGGTACATCGATCTCGCGATAACTCCGGTTGCTGCCTTCGCGGGCGAGCATGAAGGTGACGACGCGCGTCAGGTCCGTCTGGTAGGCGACGACCATCAAGTCCATCATCAGCCGGGCATGATCGACAAAGGCTTCGGGCGCGGAAACGGGCAAAGGAATCAGCGGCACCTTCATGGTCGCGTTTTGCGCTTCGGCCTTTTGAATCCGGCGTTCGATATCGCGAATGGCTTCCAGGTATTCGGTCAGCTTGCGACGATCGCCTTGGCCCAGACGTGTCTGCATGCGGTCGACACTGCCCTTGACGAAATCGAGGAGGCTGCCGCGTTCTCGAAGCGATTGCAGGCGGGAGGCCTCGCCGGTGCTGTCGCCGTCGCCGAAGAGGCGTTCAAACAAAACGCGCGGGTTCACTTCGACTGGGTTCGGGGAGGTGGGACTGCTCCAGGAGATGGTGTTGGTGTAGGCGCAGCTATAGCCGGAGTCGCAACCGCCGGCGAGGCTGGGCGCTTCGACGCCGAGCTCGAGCGAGGCGAACTGCGTGGACTTGCCGAACTCGCGGGCGGCGATTTGGTCGGCGGAAACACCGGAGCGAATGCCGGCGCCCTCGGTCTTTTTCGGATGAACGCCAGTAAGCCAAGTGGCGCCGGCGCGGGCGTGGTCGCCAGGACCGTCGCCGAGAGAGCGGCCGTTGATTTGGGCCAAATTGCTCAGCACCAGGGTGTGGTCGCGGAAGGGCTCGAGCGCCTTCATGGTGCCGTTGAAGGCAAAGCCCGCGCCTTCGGCGGCGGGAAGCCAACTGGACTCAATGATGCCGTTGGGGACATACATGAAGCCGAGGCGGATGCCGGGATTGGCGGCGCTCTTCTGTGTGGCGGCGAAGGCGGGCACCATGGAATCGAGAAACGGCAATGCGAGCGCCGTTCCGGTACCGCGCAGAAATGTGCGGCGGGGAAGGTATTTTTTCGTGATCATCATTTGTCTCCCGAACTCCTAAGTTGAAATGGCGCGCTGAAGGCGACGGCGGTTACCAGGTCGCGCATTCGGTAGTCGTTGGCTTCCGTTTGGCGGAGAATCGCCCGCACCACGGGTTGGTCATAGTATTCCAGGCCGCGGCCCAGTGCGTAGGTCAACAGGCGCTCGACGACGGTGGCGGCGACCTCTTCGCGGCGGACGGTGGTCATGGCTTTTTTCAGACCGGCCGGGCCGGCGAAGGCAGCGCCATCGGGGAGAGTGCCGGAGGCGTCGATAGGGACTCCAGCGTCGTGGGAGCGCCACTGTCCAATGCCGTTATAGTTTTCAAGCGCGAAGCCGATGGGGTCCATGGGCGCGTGGCAGCCGGCGCAGCCGGGATCGGCCCGGTGCTGCTCCAGCGCGGCGCGCAGCGTCATGCCTTGCGTGTCCTTCGCGGTTGCCTCCAAGGCCGGGACATCGGCCGGAGGAGGGGGCGGCGGAGCGCCGAGCAGGTTATCGAGAATCCACTTTCCGCGCTGGACGACGGAGGTCCGATTGGGGGGCGAGGTGACCGTCAACAGGCTGGCGTGACCGACCAGGCCGCCGCGTTCGGTGCCGGTCAATTGCACGCGGCGAAACTGAGAGCCGTAGATTTTTGGAATGCCGTAGTGCTTTGCCAGACGTTCATTGAGGAACGTGTAATCGGCGCGTAAGAGGTCGAGCGCGCTTCGGTTTTCACTGATGAGAGATTCGAAGAACAACTCGGTTTCGCGCTGCATGCTGAAGCGGAGGCTTTCGTCGAAATCGGGGAAGGCAACGGGATCGGGCCTCACGGTGGCCAGATTGCGAAGCTGCAGCCACTGGCCGGCAAAGTTGGGCACCAGCGCGGCGGAACGCGGATCGTCGAGCATTCTTTGGATTTGCTGTTTGAAGACTGGGGGATTCGAGAGCTTGTCGCTAACGGCAAGCTCCATCAATTCGTCGTCCGGCACGCTGGTCCACAGGAAAAACGAAAGCCGGGAGGCGAGGGCAACGGGGTCGTCTTCCACGCGGAAGAGGAAATCGGGCGAGATGAGGATGGCTTCAATGGCCTTTTGGATGCCGTAATCGAATGGGCCTTTGGCGCGGGCGTTTTGATAGAAGGCAACCAATGGCCGCACGTCTTGCGCAGTGACGGGACGGCGGTAGGCGCGGCGGGCGATGTTGGCGAGGATCTTTTCGGCGCAGGGCGACTCGTCATTTGGGAGGGCTGGACGGCAGATGAAAATCTTTCGGCGGCTGGCGGTATCGCCTGGGCCGGTGGCGTTGTAGGGCCCGGCGATAGAGAGATTGGCGATGCGGGGGATGGCGCCGGCGATGCCTGGGGTGGTGGTTCTTTTGAGGCTGGCGCCGTCGAGGCGGAGATCGATATCGACGGGCGTGCCTTCGGGGCGGCGACCGCCGATGGCCGACGACTCGGCTCGCAGGGAGACGCGAGGAAAGGTGACGGCGACGCTTCGGAGGCCCGCTTTGACGGGAAGGCGAAGTTCGATGGGCGCGTCGGTGGCGGGAGCGTTCGGGTTGCCGAAATTTACGCGAAGAACGTACTCGGCATCGAGCGGGAAGTAATAGCGGACTGCGACGCCGCCGGCGGAATTGAAGGGGAGATCGTCGCTGACCCATTCGAGCCTTGTGGGGACGGGGGATGCGCCGCGCGGCTCACGGCGGGGCTCAAATGCTTGGGCGACGGGTTTGATGGTTGGATCGCCGACGGCGAAGCGGGAGACTTTTCGGGCAACGGAGAGATAGCGGTCGAGCAGCGCGGGGGAGAGCGAGAGCACCGCGCCGATGTTGTCGAAGCCATAGCCGGAATCGTCGACGGGGAGCATGGCACCGGCGTTGATGTCGAGGTCGAAAACATCGCGAATCGCGTTGCTGTATTCGGCGCGGTTGAGGCGATGGATGCCGGCGCGGCCTTGATTTGGGTGAGTGGCGGCATCGGCGTCAAGCGCAGTTTCGAGCGATTTGGTGAATTTGGCGGAGGAGGCGGGATCGGGCCTGGGTGCGCCGGCGGGCGGCATTTGCCCGTTCTTCATTTTGCGGAGCACGCGCTCCAGGAGATCGGCATTGCCGGCGACGGCGGCGGGATCCAAGCCCTGCAAGGTGACGCCGCCTGTTTTTGCCTGGTTATTGTGGCAACCGGCGCAATAGCGCTGGAGGAGGACGCGGTTGGCGGCGGCTTCGGTTTGGGCGATTGCGGGAGAAATGAAGAGGCAGCACCAGGCGGCGTAGAGGGGCCAGCGGCGGGATGCCGATTTCGTTGCAAGCACCAGAGCATCGTATCGCAAACGGGTAGTGGTCCGCACGTGCTTGTTGACTCTCCGGGGAGCGCGGGATAGAATCCAATCGGACGGAGAGCCATTAGGAGCACCGATGAAGTTATCAACTGATCGAAGAGAATTCGCAAAAGTAACGCTGGCGGCGGCGGCGGCGGTCCCGAGCAGTTCCGCGCCGATGAAACCGATCCCTCCGGGGATCAAGATCGGCGTGAGCGCGGGGCAGCCCTCCGCGGACAACATGAGCTATCTGAAACAGCTTGGCGTGACGTGGCTGAGCCTGGCGCCGGTACAACAAACTGCCAACGCGGAAGGCTTCATCAAGCAGCGGGAGCAGTGGGAGGCCGCGGGCTTCAAGGTATATAACATCGGGAGCGGCGTGGGGCCGAGCGGCAGCCTGCATAACATGCCGGAAGTTACACTGAATCTTCCGGGGCGGGATCAGAAAATTGAAGAGTATTTGAATTACATCCGGTACTTGGGGAAGGCCGGTATTCCTTACTCGACTTACGCGCATATGGGGAACGGAATTTGGTCGAGCGGGCGGGTAACAAGCCCGCGCGGTTATGGTGCGCGGGACGGCGACTCCAATTCTCCTGAATGGAAGGGAAACTGGGGCGGGAAGACTTACACCGAACCGCTGTCGCATGGGCGCGTTTACAGCGAAAAAGAGATTTGGGACAACTATACTTACTTCATCAAGAAAGTGGCTCCTGTGGCGGAGGAGGCGGGGGTACGAATCGGCATTCATCCGGACGACCCGCCGAAGCCGATGCTGGCGGGCGTGCCGCGGTGTATCTTTAGTAACTTCGAGGGTTATAAGAAGGCGATTGACATAGCCAATAGTCCTAACATCGGCGTCTGCTTTTGCGTAGGATCGTGGCTTGAGGGCGGGGCGATGACGGGTAAGGATCCGGTGGAGGCGATTAAGTACTTTGCCGGGAAGAAAAAGCTATTTAAGATCCATTTCCGGAATGTCAGCGCGCCTCTGCCTCATTTCACTGAGACGTTGATCGACGACGGCTATTACGATATGAGTAAGATCATGCAGGCGCTGGTGGATGTGGAGTTTGATGGGATTGTGATTCCGGATCATATTCCGGCGCTGGGAGCGATGCCGGGCGAGGCGGGCGGAACGTACCGGCCGAGCCCCGGATTGGCTTATTTGATCGGGTGTATGCACTCGATGCTGAAGTCGGCGCAGAACCATAAGCGGAGGGCGTAGTAGGAAGGGGATCAGCCAGCCATCGGATTCCAGACCGCGCCTAGCTCCAAGACAAAACCGGCCACGGGTCCATCGCCCGCTATCGACTCAATTCCGGTAAGTTTTTCCGCGGTGCGGCCTGGCCGGTAGACGGTGACGGTCCGAGCCTCGGGATCGATCAGCCAACCCAATTGCGCTCCGTTGGCGAGATATTCTTTCATTGTACCCGTTCACCCCCCCCCTGTCGAAAACACTGGACATTTAGCGCTCCATCGAATATCGTATGGTGAGTGAGTGCGACGAAGGCGAATCCGAGGGGGTCCAGACAACGGTTGAAACAGCCGGGAGCGGTTGTCAATCGGCGGTCATTG
>CAMDKT010000469.1 GCA_945900935.1 Candidatus Sulfopaludibacter sp. SbA3
GGCAACGCAGGGATGCGACCCGAGCGCCGATCCAGGTCCGGAGTGGATGGCGGCCCCAAGCCGCCTCCCCCTCAAAACCAACGAACACTCGCGGAGCGCTACCCACACAAAACAGCGAGGAGGCCATCTTTTTTGCTAATCATTGTAACTCTTCATATTATTTACGAACATTTCAAGACGATGCGGCGATAAATATGATCACGTGATTTACGGCGATTCTGATTTACTGCCTACGTAAACGAGGCGCTCCAAAATAATTTGGAACGCTGAACCGAATACTTATTCTCTAGAAATGGAACAACAGATTAGCGACCCTCAAGCTGACCTTCGATTAGGGTGAATCCTACGCTGAGACAAAACGGGCCACGAGACTACATTTACACGAAATATGAGACATACAGGACTCTTGGCTTCGCTACGTCATACCAAATTCGAGAATAATTTCACCGAGTACTTCAATACCTCCACTTAATTTCAAATTATTCCGGCACCGACTAGCACCGTGATCAACTTTTAACACGAGGTCTAAGGTTTGTCAATACTATTAACTTGTTTGTTTTATTCTACAACTATTAATATTTCGTCGACTATTCTGTCTGAAACCGGGAGTGGAGCATACGGCACGGGGGCGGTCGAGAAACGACCATTGAAATCAACGTCGGCCAGCGGGGAACCCAAACTGGCCAAAACTTTGCTACAACCCTCTCCCGATGGGAGGTTGGCCGAGTTGGTTCTCAAGTGTCTCTTGGATTCAACCGACTTTTGAATCGGTACGATTGAAAAGGAAAAGCGCTGAACGAGTTCGTGGGGGCAGGGATGGCCTGGGCCGCGGGCCAAGGGGCACCCCGTGACGGTCGCGGCTCGGTAACGCTCGCGTTGATTCCAGGAGAGTTTCTATGCCGCAATCGTTGGCGATCCTGTGGGTTCTCCAACTGTGGCTAAGCAATCCGCCTATGAGTGGTTACGGCGAGTTGAGCTAGGTACGTGTATACTGGGGAATCCGTGGTTTGAGAGAACCGTTTTCAGGAAATCGTTTTTAGGAAATTTGGATGAGTTCCATTCGATTCGGTCGCGGAAGGGAATACCAGTTCTTCCGGCGTGAAGACATCCGGGGGCGCTGGGATTTGCGGTCGGCGGTCCATTTTCTGAATGGATTTCGCGCCGATGCGGTGGTGATGGCGAATTTGCGACGGCAAATCGTTGCGACAAACTCAGCGAAACTGACTGATGAGCAAGTGATACAGAGCGTTGCGCGGATGCTGGTGGCGGGCGAATTCGTGGTGGCATTGCCGCAGGGGATGCCGCGGAGGGATACGCTCGACCTGGGTAAGGAAACGGCTGCGGCACCGGCTGCGAAGCGGTCGAGCGCGCCGGCCGAGGTAAGGGACGACGACCCCACATTTCAAAGCGGGCACGACGGCGTGGCGCAAGCGGCGGTACTGCTGGCGGCGGCTCGGGAGGCGTATCCCTTCTGCGAGGAATGCGCGCGCCACGCGGCGATGGAGATGGCGAGCCAATGACGGAAGAACTGCGGGGAATCCTGTGGCCGAAGGGCCATCGGCCGGACATCTGGGCGATCGTGGACGCGGCTCAGGATCAGCAGGTTTATTGGACGCTGACGAATTCGTTTCTACCGCATAGCTGTTTGTTCGCGGGCGCACTGCCGGAAGCGCTGGAAATGGCAGCGCCGTATCTGGTGCAGTTGGACCCTGAGGACAAGCTGACGACGTATCTGGCGAAGAATCTGGCGCGAAATGTGGCGATATTCCTGCGGACGGATGCGTCGTTGCACCAATTGCGCCACCATCTGCGAACCTTCCTGACGGTGAAAGACGCGAGCGGGCGGCGGATGTTATTCCGTTATTACGATCCGCGGGTGCTGCGTGTCTATCTGCCCACGTGCAACGCGGCGGAGCTGGAAACTGTCTTTGGGCCGGTGACGTCGTATTGGACGGTTTCCGAGGAACCGGGGGCGCTGACGCAGTTCGAGTTCCGCGGGAAAGGGCTGCGGGTGATTCCGCAACCGCTGGGCGCGGGTGCGGGAGTGGAAGAAATGGCGCCGGTGATCGTGTGCGCGCAGAGTGCCATCGCGGTGAACAAAGCCAGGACGGGGCACACGCGGGTGCCGGTGCTGTTGCAGGGGGCGGGAAGGGGCGGCGTACTGCGGCGAAGTTCGGCGGCGTTGCGGTTTTTCCGCACGGTGACGGCGGCGGAGGAGTTACCGTTTCCGGGCGGCGCTTATACGATTCCGCCGTCGAATTTGGAGCCCGATGTTACGGTCTACGCCGAGGCGGCGAGCGCTTCGGAAGTAACGCTGACGCTCGAATTGGCTCATGGAGGGAAAGCCGAGACGAAGGTCAAGGCAGTGGAGTTGACGATGGATGGCGGGCCGGCGGAGTTCTACGCGGGCACGACGCCGGGAACGCGAAGGCGTGTTGCCGTCCGGGCGGTTGAACCGCGTTCGTTCACGGGGCGGTTGACGCTCCGTTCGGTGCCCGGCGGTCCGGCGTTGACGCTGTATCCAGAGGAGAATTCGGCGATCGGATATGCTCTGGCCGATGGGTTCAGTTTTGACGCGCCGCGTGAAGCCATCCGCTTTTGGATTGAGGGCGCGGCGGCGAGCAAAACGGTTGGCGACGCCGGGCTGCGGTTGTTTGTGGAGGGCAGCCAGATTGCGGGCGACAGTTGTCCGGTGACGGTGGTTACGATGGGGCCGGTGAGCGCGGTGATACCGGGTACGCCGTCGAGGGCGGAGGCGGCGGGCGCGAATCCATTGGTATTGCTGGCGGGCGCGGCGGACGGCGGCAGCGCGGTCGGACTTGCAACTCCAGTGACGCCGGCGGGCGTGAAACTGCATTGGAGTGTGTCGCGGCAGGAAGAGGATGGCAGCGTGATTCGCGTGCTGTCGGCGAATCCATTGCCGACACTGCGAGCGGCCGGCGAAGGCGTTTCGTTATTGACAGATGCCGCCGGGACGTTTCGTGTGCGGGCGGGCGCGGCAACCGGGGATGGGTGGGGTGGCCCTTTCGCGGAGTTGGAAACGATTCTGATTCACGCGGCGGTGACGGAGAACACGACTAGCGTCAACGGCCGATTTTGCGCGTGCGGGCGAGTACCGGGGACGGATCAATTCCGGTTGCACAGCGGCAGCGGGGGCGGGGTGAAGCTGGAAGCCACGGTGACGCTGACGGGCGGCGGATCCGACGGGCGGCGAGGGCTGGAGGCGATTCACGGAGGGTGGATCAATAACATCGTCAGCGACAACGCGGGGGCGCGGTACAAGGGCGGAACGACGCGGGGCCTGCGGAATTTCGAGGCGGGGCCGGTGCTGGACGCGCCGCCCGGTGAATCGCGATGCGTGGCGGGCAGCAGTCCAGAAGGACCATTGCCGGCGACGGCGGTAATTCACGCGGAAATCGCGCCGGCAACGAGTTGGAAGGTACGGGACGGCGGGCCGATCGAACAAATCTGGCGCTATCTGGAGTGCCGATCATATCTGGCATTGTGGCCGGCGCACGCGCCTGGGCATTTAGGAATTCTGCTGCAAATCGGCTGGTCCTTTACGGGGGACTATGCGTGTAATGAAACGAAGACCACGCGAACGATTGTGCCTGCGCGGCTGACATCGACGGGCACGGTGGTGTATCCGGCGTTGCGGCCGGGCGCACAGACGGATATCGAGGAGACGTATGATTGGCACAACGATTGACCACTATCTGGTGCTGGAAAAACTGGGAGCTTCGGAAACGAGCATGGTCTTTAAGGCACAGGATCTGAAGCTGGACCGGATCGTGTTATTGAAAGGCATCGAAGTACCCGAAAACGATGCCGATGCATTGACGTCATTCCAGAAGGAGACGCGGGCGGGAGTTTCACTGAGTCATCCGAATATCGCATCGATTTTCGACGTGATTGAAGGTCAGGGCGGGCGGTTTTTGATTTATGAGTATCTGCCGGGCGGGACGTTGCGGGACCGGATAAAAAGGGCGGCGACTTCGGGGGAAATGATTGCGGTTGACCGCTGCGTGGAGTATGTGCTGGACGTGGCGCAGGGATTGGCCGAGGCGCACCGGCACGGCGTGGTGCACCGGGATGTGTGCGCGGAGAACATCGTGGTGACGCCGACGCACGCGGTGAAGATTACGAACTTTGGGAAGGCGCGATTTGGAGACGGCCCGACGTTTGCGGGGAGCGGATCGATCACGGGATCATTCGGCACCTTTGTGCCGGAGAAGTTACAGGGTTCAGTAGTGGACCATCGGGGAGACATTTATTCGTTATGCGCGGTGCTGTTTGAGTTACTAACTGGAGAGAGGGCGTTCCGGGCGAAAAACGCGGCCGCATATCTGCATGAAGTGATGTACAACGCGGTGCCGCAGATGGCCGAATTGCGGCCGGGCATCTCGGCGGGACTTCAGAAAATTGTCGAAAGAGGCATGGCGAAACGGCCCGAAGACCGGCATTCGGCGATGGACCTGCTGGTGGAAGAGTTGCGTGCTGAGTTGCGCGAAGGGCTGCAGCAGTCCGAACCGCTGCCGGATGAACCGGCGATCGCGGTGCTGCCATTCAACAGCACGGGCGGGGATGAAAATCTGGCCGCGTTCTGCGCCGGATTGACGGAGGAGATCGCCTATCAATTGCAGAGCGTAACGGGGTTGCAGGTGGCGGCGACGACATCGGCGGCGCGGTTCAAGGGGAAGACCGAAGATTTGCGCAAAGTGGGCGCGCAGTTGAACGTGAATCTGGTGCTGGAGGGGAGCGCGCGGACCGCTGGGACGATTGTTCGAGTGATTATCAAGCTGACCGACGCTGGAAGCGGATATCAGGTTTGGTCGGAGAGATTCGACCGGGACGTAGCCAATATTTTGGCCGTGCAGGATGAACTGGCGCAGACGGTGACGCGGGTATTGCGCCAGCGTGTGGGCGGGGAGGTAATCACGGCGCCGCTGCCGACGCTGAGCATGACCGGCACGATGCCGGTGGCGGTGGCGACGCGGCCGCTGGTGATGGAGGAGATATTGGAAGCGGCGCGGGGTTTGCTATCTCCGCTGGAAGTTTTTGGCGAGGCCATTCGATCGGCGTTGACGACTCCGTCCAATAACGCCGACGCGCAAGTGGCATTGGGCTACGCCTATTCGGTTCTGGGGAAGGCACCGGGATCGGCGGAGCAGG
>CAMDKT010000470.1 GCA_945900935.1 Candidatus Sulfopaludibacter sp. SbA3
GGTTGGCGCTACAAAGCCGCCCGCCTCAATGCCGCCTCTAATTCATCCTTCCCCAGCGTCGTGCTAATGAACAATTCCTGCCGCGCGCCGTCGCTCAGCGCGATCGCTTTCCACCCATTCGTCACCGGCACGGTCACGCGCACCTTCACCGGCCCGCGCGCGTCCCGCACGATGGCAATCCGGCCCGGCACCACGGAACGAATGTCCGCGCGCTGCTTCAACAGCCGCTCCAGCATTCCGCGCACGCCGTCCAAAATGCTGTGCTCAATCTTCAGTCGATTATTTTCCGCACGTAGACGCATCGTTCATTTCACCTGTTTCCGAACCTGAAAATCCATTCCGAAAGAACCATTTTCATCGCGCAGCGCAATCACGGACCATTCTTTGCTGAGGTTCCATTCCAATCGCACGATCTGCTGCTGGCTGCGGTTCAGGTTCGTGACGAACGTGATGGTCACGTCTTTCGACACTTGCTGTTCCACGGTCACGCGCGCTTGCGGCGTGCCTTCCAGGCCTGCGATTGTCGGATCGATCTTGATCCGGCTGACGCCGAAAAACCGCTGCAATTGACTGGAGATCGGCGCTGAAATTGCGCTTCCCAAAAGCGAATTCGCGCCGCTCTCCAGGAACGAGCCGCGCGCCCCGCTCTGGCTGCTGCCAACCGTTGACGCCGTTGGCGAACGGCCCACTGTGAGCAGCGCGATAATCTCGCTCGGCTGCAACGGCGGATCCGACCGGTAGCTGACATTTAACTTGTCAATCGGCCCGGTGAAATTCACCGTCACGTCCACACCGCGCACGCGAGTTTCCAGATCCAGATCCAATGTCGGCTCCACTTTCGCGGGATTGTAGAAGCTCACCTCCCCGCGCTTGATGCTGTATTTGTTGCCGAAAAAGTTGATGTCGCCCTGGCTGATCGTGATGCGTCCCAACGCCACGGGCCGCGCCCCCGTGCCACGCAACTGCAGATTCGCCTCCGCCTGCAAGTCGTTCGTCAGCGAGGTCGTAAACTGCGTCTCCGGCGCCGTCCGCACCTTGACGTCGATCTGCATATTCGCCAGCAGTTTGTTGGCTTCCTTCGGCGTACTCTCGCCTCGGCTCGATTCCGCCAGCAAACTGCCGATATCGGTCTTCGGCGTAAAGCCCGACCGCAACACCGTCACGGTGCCGGCGAGCAGGCTACGGCCGGTCGTGCCGCTCAGGCTGATGTTCGCGTCCGCCACCGTGCTCACGCCCTCCGGATAGCGAATGCGAACGCGCGAGGCTTCCGCTTGCAACCGATAAAAGGTGTCGTCACTGGAAAAGTCCAGGAAGCCGCCCAGCGCCAGTGCGCCCCCGCCCGTTTCCGCCGTCAGCCGGTTCTCAATCGTCGCCCGCCGCCGGTCGAACAACACGCGGCCGCTCACCTTGTCGAGCCCGTTTGGAACTCCATCCACGTTCAGCGTCGCGTTCTTCAACTCCAACGCCCCGAATACCTGCGGGTTGGCCAGTTCGCCGCGCACATTCGCCTGCAGTGTCGCCACGCCGCTTGCCACGATTTCCGGGATGAACGTGCGCACACCCGCCAGATTCAACTGCCCGTTCACCCGCAAATCCCACGGTCTCCGCTCCGCCAGCGAGAACGTCCCCGACGCTGAAAGATTCGTGTCCTTGGCGACGAACCGCGCCGATCCGATGGTCACGGTTCGCCCTTCCGCGCTGAACCGTACCGGGCCGTCATTGCGAAGTTCGAAGTCCTGCGCCGTCGCCTTTCCCGGCAGGGACTGCCGCCGCGCCGGACGCGCGTAAATATCCTGCAATGCGACGGCCACCTTCCAGCGTTCAATGTCCAAGGCCGGTCCGCTGAAATCGACGCTGCCGCGAAATGCTCCGGTAAATGGCCAAGGTTCCGCGACCACTTGCGACGGTCGCAATTCGTTGAAAACAGCGAACGGAAGCTCTCCGAACTCTAAATGCGCCGTGCCCGGATAGCCCGCCTCCAGCCGCCATTTCGATCTCGCCGTGATCGTGGAACCGTGCAACAATCCGCTGGCGTTCAACGAAACTTCCGCGTTGTTGACGGTCGCCGCGGTCAGCGCGATATCGCCATACGGACGCTTGTCGATCAACAGCCTCGCCAGTTTGCTCTCCCCGTCCAACGCCGAAATCTGAACCGTCGAGTTCACCAAACGCGCCTGTACTTTTCCATTCGCGGTCAGCAGGCCGCCAGTGCCCTTCCGCACGTTCTGCACTGCGGGAATCGCGTCCAGTTCCAGTCCTGAGAGTTGAAAAACAACCGCGGCCGCGCCGTTACGCCAGTCGGATTTTCCATGGCTGAACGTTCCGGAGGCGGTTAGCCTCGCCGCGCCCCGCGACGCTTCAAACGCCGTCACCCGCAGCGTCTCCTGCCCCTGTTGCAGCGTGGCGCGAATACGGTCGATATGCTCATCGCCATACGCAGGCCGAAACCAGTCGATCCGCAGCTCGCCGCGTGGATCGTCCAGCGTTCCCTGCAACTGCGCATTCGCATGCAGCAGCCCCGCAAGGGGTTGCTCGATACCCGCTTCTCGCCGTAAATTCGCTACGTTCAGATTGCGCGCGTCCACACGCAAATCCACCGCGCTACCGCTATTCGCCTGCCAGTTTCGTAACGCAATCGTCCCATTTCCAGTGGCCGTCGCCCCGCCTTGCGTCGCGCTAAACCGCGTCAACGTCAACTTGTCGGCTGAGGCAACCAGCGTCGTGCTGAGCGCGTTCACCGCCGCCGCCCCCCAACGCGCGTGAATCGCCCGCAGTTGCCCCGCCACCAGCGGCGTCCGCAGCGCCCCGGAAACCGTTCCCTCGAACAGCACCGATCCATTTTCCTCCAGCCTTACCGGCAATGGCGTTCTTACCCCAACCATTGCCAGCGCCGGCCGCAAGTCTTCCAGATCGGAGGTCGCGAACTTCACTCGCAGCGTCTCCAACAACGTCCCGGCTACGTCCACTCGCGAATGCGGCATCGTCAAGTACGAGTCCCGCAGCACCACCTGTTTCGAAGCGTGGTCATATCTCGCCACCACTTGCCCTTCGAGCGGTACTCCGCCCGCTCCCGGCACGATCCGCAAGTCCGCATCCGCCTTCAATGCCCCTTTCCACGCGCCCTCCAACCGTATGGGTCCCGAAAGTACGCCACTGTAGCCAATTGGCTGATTCCCCGTCCTCTCCAACACCGTTCCCAACGCCAGCCCCTCCAGGCGTCCGTCCACTACGTATCCCTCATACTTCGGCACCGAGACGGAGCCGCTGAACTCGCCCTCCGCCGCGCGCGCCTTCACCGCGGTAAGCGCCAGATCTTTCTCCGTCGCCACCACTCGCGCCGTCACCGCCACCGGGCGCACCCGCACGCCGGCGATTTCCACGTCCAGCCCCGCCGCCGACAATTCCCCTTCATAGCGAACGTGTGCGCCGCCTGGCCACGTCAGACGCCCCGTCGTCCGCAACGCGCCCCGCCCGGCCGGCGCCCGAAATAGCCGCGCCGATTCGGCCAGGTCCGTCTCCACCGCCAAGTCAAATTCCCCGTGCGCCGCGCGAAACTTCTCAATCCGCCCCTTACCGGTCACAGTACTCATTTGCGATTGCAGCCGTATCGCCGGGAACTCCACGGCGTCTTTCCCGATCACGATCGTGGCGGCCGCGTTCACCGCCAAACGGGGAAGAATTCCCGCCTGGACCTCCACCGCGTCCGATGACACCGTGCCTTTATAAACAGGTCCCTTCCCGTCATAGTCAAGATTCGCCCGCAGATTCTTCCCGCTCGCCGAAAACCGGTACTTCTTCGCGTCATAGCTGAACTCTCCATCGCGAATCACGAAGGTATCGACCGCCAACCGCAGGAGCTCCTCCACCGGTCCCCGCCCAGAGTGCGCGCGCGCCACAACCGGTGTTGGCAGATTTGTCCGTCCCTCCGCATCCACGGTGACCGTTACGCGCGGCCTGACAATTTCAATTCGCTCCAAATCCACATCGCGTCTGAATAATGATCGAACCTTCAGCCCTACCTCTATTCGCTCCGCCAGCACCAACGGCGCCGCGCCCGCCGGTTCCGTCCCGTGCAGCACGAAGTGATCGAATCGAGCGCCTAATAGCGATGGATCGAAGTCCAGCCGCCCTAGCTCCGCTCTTCCCCCGGTTGCCTTCTCAATCTCCTGCAGCGCCCGCGCCCGCAGTTGCGTCCGCAGCCATTCGGTCCTGAGCAACCACCACCAAGCGCCATAGAGCAGCACTGTCAGGATCGCGAATACGAACACCGATCGCCGCAGAAATCGCTTCATGGCAGCGCGCCTCTCGGTTGCAGAGTTTCAATGCGCGTCTGTTGCCTGGTCTCTTTCAACCAGCGGTCCAGAAATCGGGCCGACTCTTCCGCGATGAACTCATTCTCCACCAAATCCCGCGCGGCCTCAAATGCCGGCTTTTCTCCCGCCGGTTTCCACTGCGAATAAAACGCCCGAAGCGCCTCATCCGTCAACTGCACCGCGGGCCGGAATCGATACGTGATGAAACGGGAGAACGTAATCTGCCACGCCACGTTCTCGGCCATGTCTTCCTCCGTCAGCCGGTATTCAGCCAGTTTAGAAGCGAACGCGGCGGGCCCGCCCAGTTGCGTCTTCACTTGCTCCATCGCAGCCCGGACTTCGTCCCGCTGCGCCAGGCTGTAACGGCTGATCCGGATCTCCTCCTTCACCAGCGCCTGTTCAATCAGCCGATTGCGCGTCTCCTCCCACACTGCTGCCGTTTCCGCCAAGGGCGTCTTGGCCAAAAACGCCGCCGTGCGCAGGGAGCGCCGCACCATGCTGTCTGTAATCGCAGTCCGCCCCACTGTGGCGACGATTCCGTCTACGATCGCCGCCGAAGCCGCCGCCGCGAAAACGAGAATGAGGCCGGCCCTGATCAAAATGTCTGTCCTAAAGAAAAGTGGAATTGCAGCGCGTTGATCCGCTGCACCATTCGGACGCCGCCGCCCTGCACAAGTTCTTCCCTCGTTCCCTTAAAGCCAAAAAACCGAGGCGAATTCGGCGAGTATCCGATGTCAAAACGCACCGGTCCCACTGGTGTCCGGTACCGTATCCCGAAGCCAACGGCATGGACCATGTAGTCGAAGTCCTTTACGTCGCGCTGCGAAGTCCGGAATGAGATCTTTTCCAG
>CAMDKT010000471.1 GCA_945900935.1 Candidatus Sulfopaludibacter sp. SbA3
TCGCCACGGCCCGCCTACTCACCGTCGCCCGGACCTGCGTCATGCAGAAACGCAACGCGCTGGAGTTCCTCGCTGACTCCATCAGCCACCATCGTGCCGCTCAGCCTTTTCTTTCGCTACTCCAGCGATAGGGGGCTGAACGGTTACCAGGCCAGATCCGGCAAGATTTCGAGCGGCCGTTGCCCGTGCTTGGGCGGATCACTATCAATGCGGGCCACAACGGGGGCGTGAGCATCAAGGGCTGGGCGCACAGCCAGACGCAGGCGAGGGCCAGCGTCGAGGCGGGGGCTTCAACCGCGGCTCCTCCCATAACGGCGGCATCCATGTCGAGATGGCCTCCGCCGAGGGAAGCCATCTCAACTTCGACACGCATAACGGCGGCATCCACCTTGCCCTGCCCCTCGCCTTCTCCGCCCGTGTTCACGCCGAGACCAACAACGGCGGCATCCAGTCCGATTTTCCGTTGCCGGAACTGCGCAGCGGGGAGCGCCGCCGCCGATAGCCGCAAGCTGCCCTTGCCATCGTTCTATATTTCCATTATTATCGAAGTATAGAAACGAACGAGGACAAATGGCAAAGAAACCAACGGCGGAGCAGATCGCCCGGTACGCGGACATGTTCGCCGCCATCGGCACAGAAGCCCGGCTTCGGATTCTGCGGCTGTTGCTGTCGGCGCACCCCGATGGCATGACCGTGGGCGACATCGGAGCGGAGTTGAACATTCCCGGCTCCACGCTTTCTCACCATTTGGAAAAGCTGAAAAACGAAGGTCTGGTCACCGTTCGCCGCGAGAGTACATTTCTCTGGTACGCGGCGAATACCGGCACGCTGCAGGAACTCCTCGGATTCCTGTATGCCGAGTGCTGCACCAGGAACCAGGCCATCGCACCGGAAACCATTATCAGCATTGGCAAATAGGAGAAAAGTATGAATAGCATCACGGAAGTAGTGAAAGAAAAATACGGGCAGGCGGCGCTTCGAGTCACGACCGGCGGGAGCGCGGGTTGCGGGGCCTCGGCCTGTTGCGGCACGGACGTGGATCCGATCACATCCGATCTGTACGATGAGCAGCAGAAATCCGGTCTGCCGGCGGAGGCAATTCTCGCGTCGCTTGGCTGCGGAAATCCCACGGCGCTGGCGGAATTGAAGGCCGGTGAGACCGTGCTCGATCTCGGCTCCGGCGGGGGCATTGACGTATTGCTTTCGGCCAAGCGTGTCGGGCCGGGCGGCAGAGTGTTTGGGCTCGACATGACCGATGAGATGCTCGCCTTGGCGCGCGAGAATCAGGCGAAGTCAGGAATAGAAAACGTCCAGTTTCTGAAGGGCGAGATCGAGAATATTCCGCTCCCGGACAACACGGTGGACGTCATTATTTCGAACTGCGTCATCAACCTCTCCGCCGATAAGGACAAGGTGTTGAAAGAGGCGTTTCGCGTGCTGAAACCGGGCGGCCGCTTCGCGGTTTCCGACGTTGTGACCAACGGTGAAATGCCAGCCGAAATCCGCGAAAAGGTACTTCTGTGGGTGGGCTGCATCGCCGGCGCTTTGGAGGAAAGCGACTACCGCGCGAAACTCACTGCCGCGGGCTTCACGAATGTCGGCATTGAGCCAACGCGGATCTACCGCGCCAGCGACGCCCGGACATTTCTAAGCGGCCAAGGAATCGACGTTGACGCCATCGCGCCGCAGGTCGACGGCAAGTTTTTCAGTGCTTTCATCCGCGCCACAAAACCGGCTTCGTGCTGCGCGCCCGGGTGTTGTGAATAGTGGTTAATTGCAATGTTCCGCGCAACCGCTCCCTGACGGTCGCGGCTCGGTAACGCCGGCTCAGTAACGGCGACGCGGTAACGCCGGCTCGGTAACGGCGGGCGCGGTGACGCCGGCTCGGTGACGGCGGGCGCGGTGACGCCGGCGGGGAAAGCTCATTTTTGGGACCGGAAGGCTTCGCGGGCCTGTTTCATAATAGGCCCGTACACCAACTTGTCGAACGGCGGACAGCCGGTTGGAAACTGGCCCAGCGGATGGTTTTTCTGCCGCATCAGGAACGTGCAATAGGTCAGCGTCTTGCAGACGCGGATTTCATCGAGCTGGCCTTTTTCCAGCGCGTCAACGGCGAAATCGGGGTACGAAAGCGTGCCGCGGCCGAGGCCGAAAATCCGAATCCGGCCCTGCTCAATATTGTGCGCGGCGGCATTCAGCGCGTAGATCTGCAGCCAACTGTAGCCGGTGCCGACCATCGGCAGATCCGGAAACGCTTGCTGCAGTTCGCCGGAAATACGGAAATGCCGATCAACGCCCAGCAACGGATGTTCCGGCATTTCGTAGTTGCCCTCGTCAGGCCTTTCGAACGGCCGGCCGATGTGCGGATTGTAATAAGGGCACCCGATGGAAACGTTTAACAGTTGAACGCCCCATTCCTGGAACCAGCCGATGGCCTGTTTGACTTCAGTGAGATCTTCAGAAAGCGGATCCTCCGGATTCACGCCCCAGCCATAGGGATACGGCGTCTCGTAGGGCAGCGGCTCACCGAGCGACGTCGCTTCGTTCTTGCGGTACGGAACACTGTCGAAACAGCCGAGGCGCATGGCGACGAGCATCTCGCCGCTGAACTCTTTTTTCACTTTGGCGATGACGTTCCGAATGAAGCGGGTGCGGTTTTCGAGCGACCCGCCGTAGCGGCCTTCGCGCGTTTTGGCGCCCATCAATTCGGCCAGCAGATAGCCGTGCGTCACCTTCAAATCGATGGCGCGAAAGCCGGCCTTCCAAGCCAGTTTCGCGCCTTCCACGTAGGCGTCTTCGAGCTGTTCCAATTCGTCATCTGTGATGGGCGCCTGGGAGGCCGGCGTGTTCGTTTTGGCGTCGATGAGGGGGTTGTGATAGGCGATGATGCGGTTGGGGTAGGAGTATCGGCCGGAGTGCGTTAGCTGAACGGGGATCAGCAAATCGTCCGTCGTTCCGAACCGCTCTTTGTGGATTTCCAGAATACGCGAGAGCAGCTTGGCGTAGGCGTCCACATTGCCTTCATGAATCCACAACTGGCGCGCGTTGGCGCGACCGTCCTTGCGAATGGCGGTGGCCTCAAACCAGACCAGTTTGGCGCCGCCGGCGGCGAAGCGTTCGTAGCGACGCCACGTCAGCTCATCGGGATTGCCGTTGAGATCGGAATCGCAGCCCTCCATGGGATGGACGGCCATGGAATTTCCCAGCGTGATCGACTTGCCCACCGGCACCTTGCGGCCCAGCAACTGTTTCAACTTTTCTTTGTCCGTCTCAAAACGGACGAACTGCGTGCGCTGTTCAGCGTCCTGCTTTAGCTGTTCCAGGCTTTTGAACGTGAAGTGCTTCATCTTTCTTTCCCTGGGCGGGCAACAGCAGGATCGCGGTCGCGCCCAGCGCGGCCATCGCAAATACTATGTTAAGCGCAGTGCTGTAGTTGCCTGAACCTTCGCGGATCTGTGCGACCAGGTAGGGGAACCAAGTTTGCCCGATGGTATCGGCCGGAAGGATGATGGCCATGGCGCGGGCGAGGGTGTTGAGGCCGAACTGCTCGGCGGCCATGAGCGGGATTAGCATGTAGTCAGCGCCCATGCCGAAGCCGAACAGGATGGAGAAGAGATAGACGTAATCGGGCGATTCCGGACGCACCAGGAACAGGAGCGGAATGGTGGAGGCGACCAGGAAGTAGGTGGCGACCATCACGTATTTTTTCGAGTAGCGGTCGGCGAGATAGCCCATGGCCAGACGGCCGCCGATCGATGAAAAGAGGATGCATAACGTCGCGTTGCCGAAGAGGGTATTGAGGGCGACCTGATCGGTGAAACCCTGATCCTTGAATACCAGCTTCATGTGGAAATTGATGGACCCGATGGCGCCAATGGAGCACAGGCTGCCTACCATGAGGAGCCAGAAAGAGCGTTGGCCCATCAGATCGCGGACGGTGCGGGAGGGCGGCGGCACTTCGTGGGGAAGTACCGGCAAACCGTCCGGCGTTTGACCCATATCGGAAGGCTTGTCCCGCAGCACAAAGAATGCGATAGGCAGGACGAGGAGGACCACGATGCCGGTCCAGAAAAGCGCGTTCTGAAAATTTGTCGCCTGCGTTATCGGCGCGGCGAAGAACTTTACGACGATGCCGCCGAAGACGCCGACGCCGAGATAGGTCGCCGCCAGTGCCTTGCCGCGATGCCGTTTAAACCACTGAGAAATGATGATCTGGTGCGCGATGGGGCCGGAGAGAATATAGCCCACCGTGTAGAGCGTCCACATGGCGTAGTAGAAGATCAGATTGCCGTTCATTTGGCTGAATCCGATGAAGGCCAGCGCGGTTAATCCGACACCGATCATCATCAATTTCCGCGGGCTGTAGCGGTGCATGATCACAGGGCCAACCCACAGCGTCAAGATGACCGCCAACGGGAAGCCCAGCGTAATATCGGGCCGGGACCAGTTGAACTCTTTCTGGTAGTAATCGTAGTAGAACCCCATACCGTAGTAAGGAATTCCCACCGCCAATCCGAACGTGAAGAAGGCGGCGATCGAAATCCACCAGCCGTAAAAACCCTTTTGCTCCGCGACAGCGCTCATTGAACCCTCCGTAATGAATCCCCTTTTATACCACTGTTTAGAGACTACGCAGATGGAAGCCGCCATCGACGTTCAACACTTGCCCGGTGGAGTAGTCGAGCAGCCCATCGGCGATTGCCCGCACGGTCTTGGCGACATCGGCTGATTCACCCATGCGCCGCTGCGGCAGCAAACCGTTGGCGATCTTCTCCTCATAAACGCTTTCCACGGCGGAGATCATGTCGGTGCGGATGATGCCGGGACGAATCTCAAAAACCTGCACATTGCTTTGGGCCAGGCGGTTCGCGTACAGCGCGACGCTCATGCTGAGGCCCGCTTTCGAGATGCAGTATTCGGCGCGGTTGACGGAAGCGGTGTAAGAGCTGATGGAGGTGACGAAGGCGATCCTGCCGCCGCCCTGTTCGGCCATCCAACGGGCAGCGCCTTGCGTGAGAAAATGCGGCCCTTTCAGATTCGTATTGATCAGTTCGTCAAAGCTGGCTTCGGTGGCTTGCAGGATGTCGTTGCGCTCGCGCTGGGCCATGCCGGCGTTGTTGATTAAAAGATCGAGGCGGCCGAATCGAGCGCGGGTGAAATCGA
>CAMDKT010000472.1 GCA_945900935.1 Candidatus Sulfopaludibacter sp. SbA3
CCATATTCATCCCCGGCGCCACAGTCGATTTCCGCCCCGGCGTCATCAATTGCGCTGCCATCCTTCCTTTCTCGTCATAACTGATCCGGCCCACCGGCGTCTTCCCATACGGATAATCCACCCGGCCATCGGCCCACTTCCGCTCGCAACTGATCAGTTTCCAAACTCCGATAAACCGATCCCGAGGTTCCGCCGCCATCGCCGCGCCGCCCATTAGACTCACTGCCATTCGCCGCTTCATAATGGTTGAAAGTATATAACGAATCCATGCACTTGCTCCTCCTCGCTCTCATCACTTGGAACTTCGACGGCGGCTCCCTTGGCCGTGTCGAAAAAGTCGCCGATAACCACTGGCGCGCCCACCTCGCCGGAGAATCCGATCAGGACGCCCGCAACCGGCAGGCCAACTGGTATTACTTCCAAGTCGACTCGCCCCCCAACCAACCCGTCACCATTGACCTCGTCAGCCTCCCAGGCGAATACAACTACAAACCGAACCGCGGCGCAGTCACCGCCGACACGCCCCCGGTTATCAGTTACGACAACAAAACCTGGACGCACATTGAGTCCTTCGAATACGACAGCGCCGAACCGCGCATGCGCCTCAAAATCATCCCCAAAACCAAGCGCTTCTGGATCGCCCACGTTCCGCCGTATACCAACCAGCATTTGGCCGCGCTCAGAAAGTGGGCCGGCAACAGGCTCAAGGAAGAGGTAATCGGACAGACCGTCGACAAACGGCCGATCCCGCTGTGGACCATTGGCGACGGACCCAAAACTGCATGGCTGTTCTTCCGCCAGCACAGTTGGGAGGCGGGGAGCTCCTGGGTGGGAGAAGGGCTCGTGCGCTTTCTGATTGCAAAGGGCGGCACCGGGATGACATGGAAGATCTTCCCAATGTGCGACCCCGACGGCGTCGCCCGCGGCGGCGTTCGCTTCAACAAATTCGGCTTCGATCTCAACCGCAATTGGGACACGAACGGCATTGAAAAAATGCCCGAGATTACTGCTCAGCGCGCCGCGATCAAGGCATGGCTCAACACCGGCCGCAAGATCGATTTTGTCTTCAGCCTTCACAACACCGAAACGTCGGAATACCTGGAAGGCCCGCCCGAAAACGGCGGGGCGGGGAAGTTCACAGCGTTGGCCGAACGGGTCTTCCAACTCCTCGAAATCGAAACCTCCTTCGCCCCGACACGTAAACTTTTCTACTCGGAATCCAGTACAACCGCGGGCCTGCCCGGCCGCATGACCGTCAGCCAGGGGCTCTATAAAGAGTTCGGACTGCCCGCATTTATCATGGAGCAGCGCATTTCCACGCAGTCGAAATACGGACGGAAACCGCTGATCGCCGATCGGCTCCGGTTTGGCGCTGAACTGGCTGTAACGATTCACAAGGCGGTAACGCCCTAACTAAGCCTATGAGACTTCTTCTATTCGTGATAGCACTCGCACTGTTGGCCGCCGCCGATGCCTCCGACTGGCCCAGATGGCGCGGCCCCAATAACACCGGTGTCGCTCAAGGATCCGCTCCTATCGAGTGGAATGACACGAAGAACATTGCATGGAAAGCGAACATTCCCGGTCGCGGTCACAGTTCGCCGGTTCTGTGGGGCGATCTGGTTTTCGTTACAACCGCCGTTCCGACGGTTCCAGTCGCCGCCGCGCAGGCGGGCGCGCGCGGCGGCGGCAACATCGCGTCCGGTGTCGAGCACAAGTTCATGGTGATGGCCCTCGACCGCAAGACCGGCAAAACGGTTTGGGAGAAAACGCTGCTCACCACTACGCCGCATGAGGGCTATCACCACCTCTACGGCAGTTTCGCTTCCAATTCCCCCATCACCGACGGTAAGCTTCTTTATGCCTTCTTCGGCTCCCGCGGCATCTATGCCCTCGACCTGAAGGGCAACATCGTCTGGCAGAAAACCTTCGGCAAAATGCGCATGAGGCTCGGTTTCGGCGAGGGCGTTCCCACCGTGCTGGACGGCGATCGACTGCTGCTGAATTTCGATCAGGAGGACGGCTCCTACTTCCAGGTCCTTGACAAAAACACCGGCAAAGAAATCTGGAAAGTCGAGCGGCAGGAAGCCAGTTCGTGGTCTCCGCCTTCCGTTGTTACCGTTGGAGGCCGCAAACAAATTGTCGTCGCCGCCACCAATAAAGTGCGGGCTTACGATTATCAAACTGGAAAGCTGATTTGGGAATGCGCCGGGCTCGGCTCAAACGTCATTCCCGCGCCTGTCTTCCACAATGGCACCGTCATCGTGATGAGCGGTCATCGTGACCCGAACCGGATGGCCATCAAGCTTGGCCGCGACGGCGACCTGACTGGAACCGACGCCATTGTCTGGCAGAACACAAAGGGAAACTCTTATACTCCGTCGCCCGTTCTGCACGAAGGCCGACTCTATTTCGTCACCGACAACGGCATCTTAAGCGCCATCAACGCCACCACCGGCGAGCAGCTTTATCAGGAGCGCCTCCCCGGCACTTACTCGCTGAAGGCGTCGCTGGTCGCCGCCAATGGCCACTTGTATGTGTCGACCGAGCAGGGCGACGTTCTGGTGGTTAAGATGTCGGATAAGTTCGAAGTCGTCGCGACCAACAAAATGACGAACGAATTCTTTATCGCCACGCCCGCCATTGCTGATGGGGAAATGTATCTTCGCGGCCGGAGCACGCTGTATCTGATTCGCTAACGGATCTTTCCGATCCAGTCATAAGCGGCAAAACGAACGGTATCGGGAAAGTCATGTTCGCTGTCGGGATGTTCGACGCGGATGTTTTCCTTCGCGTTGTAGAGCCCGTAAACAGGCAGGGCCGCGTCGCGGATGCGGTCCACGCTGGCATGGCGGAAGTTGGCGTCGCGGAGCGGGGCGTTGATGAATACCGGCCGGGGCGCGAGGGCGGCGATGAGTTCGTAAAAGTCGAAGGGGACGTTCTGCGGCTGGGTCACATAGTCATTCAGCCGCATCATGTAGCGGTCCTGAACCCAGCCCTTAATGTTGCCGCCGTAATAATCGAGGAACGAGTCAAAGCCGCAACTGGAGACGATAACTCGGATTCGGTCGTCATGGACGGCTGTGTAGATGGCGTTATGACCCCCGAGCGAATGGCCGATGGCGCCGTACCGCCCTTTGCGAACGGACGGCATCGTGTCTAGTAAGTCCATCGCGCGGATGTTATCCCAGATGGCTTTCATCGTCCCGCTGGCGTAACCCAAGTCCTGTAAATCCGGCTGATACTTGGCTAATTGGACATAGCTGGGCGAAATCGTCACATAGCCGCGTTCGGCGAGTTCGGAGGCATATTGACGATGGGGCCGGCCGCCGAGACCGACCACCACTTTGTAGCCATCGACGTTGTCAGTCGGATGAAGACAAAGAACCGCGGCAGCCCTTTTTCCGGCCAGCGCCGCCTTCGGAATACAGAGATAGGCAGTGGTGCGGGATCGCGGTTCAGAGGAGTAAGTAATGGCGCGGCGGATGTAAGTGCCCATATCCGCTTCCTCCTCGACAGTTACATTGAGGGGGCAGCGCTTTTCGTTGCCGGGAAGCGGGCCGGTGATCTGGTTCATGCCGTGGAGAGCTTCACGGCGGCGCAGTTCCCAGTGGCGGCGGTTCGTAGCGATCTTGATTTGGCCGTTTTCACGGTACTCAAGCAAGTTCGTCCGGCTCAACCCGCGGATGGGCGGGATAGCCTGGGCGGCCAGCGGCAGCCCCGCGAGAAAGAGCCGCCTTGTCATGCGACAGACTCCGCGTACTCTTCCATCGGCGGACAAACGCAAACCAAATTGCGGTCGCCGTAAACGTTGTCGATACGAGACACCGGCGGCCAGTATTTATCGCCCTTGACCGTGCCTTTAGGGAAGCAGCCTTCGGCGCGGGTGTAGGGCCGCGTCCAGTTCTCAACCGCCAAGTCCTGCGTGGTGTGCGGAGCGTGATGGAGCGGGGAATCCTCCACCTTAAAACGGCCGTTTTCGACGTCGGCAATTTCCTGGCGGATCGAAATCATCGCATCAATGAAGCGGTCCAGTTCGTATTTCGACTCGGATTCGGTGGGCTCGATCATGAGCGTTCCGGGGACGGGGAAGCTCATGGTCGGCGCGTGAAAGCCGTAATCGATCAGGCGTTTGGCGATGTCGTCTACGGTGACGCCGCATTTATCTTTGAAGGATCGCGGATCGAGAATGCACTCGTGCGCGACGCGACCGTTGTGGTTCTTGTAGAGCACAGGGAAGTGTTCATCCAGACGCGCGGCGACGTAGTTAGCGCTGAGAATAGCAATTTGCGTGGCGCGTTTCAGGCCCGCGCCGCCCATCATGCGAATGTAGGCGTAGCTGATGGGCAGAATGGACGCGCTGCCGTACGGAGCAGCGGAAACGGGGCCGACGGGCGTGTTGGGGTTGGTCAACGGGTGGCCGGGGAGGAACGGCGCCAAGTGCGATTTGACGCCGATGGGTCCCATGCCGGGACCGCCGCCGCCGTGGGGAATGCAGAAAGTTTTGTGTAGGTTCAAATGCGAAACATCGGAGCCGAAATCGCCCGGCCGGGAGATGCCGACTTGCGCGTTGAAGTTAGCGCCGTCGAGATAAACCTGGCCGCCGCTGGCATGAATAATATTGCAGATTTCGCGGATTTCCTCTTCAAACACGCCGTGTGTAGAGGGGTAGGTGATCATCACCGCCGCCAGGTTCGCGGCATGTTTTTCGGCCTTGGCGCGAAGGTCGGTGAGGTCCACATTGCCATCGGCGTCGCAGGCGGTGACGACGACTTCGTAGCCGACCATCTGAGCGGTGGCGGGGTTGGTGCCGTGGGCCGAGGAGGGAATCAGGCAGACGTTTCGATGCGCGTCGCCGCGGGAGATGTGATAGCCGCGAATGGCGAGCAGTCCGGCGTATTCGCCCTGCGCGCCGGAGTTGGGTTGCAGACTGACGGCGTCGTACCCGGTGATTTCGCAAATATCGCGTTCGAGCCGGTCGCACATTTCCTTATAACCGGCGGCCTGCGCGGCGGGCGCGAAGGGGTGAAGCGCGCCGAACTCGGGCCACGTAACCGGGATCATCTCCGTGGTTGCGTTCAGCTTCATGGTGCAGGAGCCCAGGGGGATCATGGCGCGGTCGAGAGCGAGGTCGCGGTCGGCAAGTTTGCGCAGAT
>CAMDKT010000473.1 GCA_945900935.1 Candidatus Sulfopaludibacter sp. SbA3
CACTGTCTCGCAACTGGGGTTCCTCCTCGCCCTGCGCCAGATCTGCCCCGGCGTCCGCGTTGTCTACGCCAGCACGCGGCAGGTTTATGGTGTTCCGCAATTCCTTCCGATCAACGAGTCGCACCCAATCAACCCTATTGATTTCAATGGAATACACAAACATGCTGCCGCTTCGTACCACCGGCTGCTTACCGCCAGCGGCGACATTGACGCCTCCATTCTCCGACTCACCAACGTATACGGCCCCCGCATGGCGCTGAATATTCCCGAACAGGGCGTTCTCGGCCACTTCTTCCGCCGCGCCCTTCTTGGCCATGACATTGAGGTATTCGGCGACGGCAAGCAACTCCGGGATCCCGTGTATATCGATGATATTGTTGAGGCTTTCCTCATGGCCGGTATCCGCAGAGGCATGCCCGGACCCAACATGAATGTCGGCGGCCGCGACGCGCTTCCGCTCGCCGAAATGGCCCGGATACTCGCCGCCGAAGGCGGAGGCCAAGTTCGCTTCCGGCCCTTCCCCGAAGGCCACAAGTCAATCGATATCGGCAGTTTTTCTACCGATAACTCATTCATTCGAGAGATCTTAGGCTGGGAGCCGAAAATATCGTTCGCCGACGGTGCCCGGCGAACTCTCGACTACTTTCGCCAGCACCGCGAGCATTACCTATCATGATGAACCCGGCCGAATTCGCCAACATTGCCAGAGCCGAAAACGATTTTTGGTGGTACCGCGGTATGCGCCACATCATGTTCGGCCTGCTCGACCCCGTGGCTCGCCAACGCGAGTTCGGACGCGTCCTGGAAGCCGGCTGCGGCACCGGCCATTTCGCTCAGGCCCTCGCCCGCCGGTACCACTGGCCGATGTTCCCCCTAGATCTGGAATGGGCGGGGCTTGCATATGGCAAAGGACTTGGAATCAATAACTTATCTCAGGGTGACATCCAGGCGCTCCCCTACCGGGACGCCGCCTTTGACGCCGTCATCAGCATGGACGTCATCGTTCATTTGCCCCTTGGAGATGAGCAGAAACCGATGCGCGAATTCCACCGTGTCCTGATGCCTGGCGGCTTTCTCGCGCTCCGCGCCTCGGCGCTCGATATCCTCCGCAGCCACCATTCCCAATTCGCGATGGAGCGGCAGCGATTCACGCGGAGACGGCTAATTCAACTCGCTGAATCGACAGGCTTTCATGTACTTCGCTGTACCTACGCCAACGCCCTGCTCCTCCCCGTCGCGCTGCTCAAATTCCGCGTTGTCGAACCCCTCTTCGGCGGCGAACCGGAAAGCGGAGTTCAACCCGTCGCGCCCTGGCTCGACAAGCTGCTTTACGGCCCGCTCAAAGCCGAATCCAAGCTCCTCCCCGCCGGCGTCAATCTCCCTCTTGGCCAGTCGCTAATCCTACTCGCCGAACGCCGCTAACCGCCCACTCCTCCCATGCTCCCGTCAGCGGAAAGTACAGTCCCAGACGGATCGGGCGGCTGTCTAGCCGCGACACAAGTTCTGCGTATTGTTCCAGTTGCAAACGATAGCGTTCCTGCTCCACCCCCGTCTTGTAATCGACGATCCAGCGCACGCCGTCCGCAATGAATGACCGGTCCAGCTTTCGGCTATACACGTCGCCGTCAAAAACCCCGCTCAACTCCCACTCGCTCACCGCCTCCTCATGCGCCGTCAATATCCACCGGCCTCGCTCGCTGAGCAGCGTCTGGCTGACCGCCTCCGTCGCCAGCTTCACGGCCGAATCCAGTTCCGCGCGCGGAACCCCGAGCGCCATCAACTGCGCGCGAACCGCCGGCTCCCGATCCGCCACCCGTTCCGGCGTCCACGAATCAAGCCCTTGTACAGCAATTACCTGCAACACTCGATGCACCAGAGTCCCGATCAGCCGGACCGTCTCGTTGTCCGCGCTGTAGGCCGCCTCCGCCTCATCCACGCGCCGCTCGGCCACGCTCCAATCCAGCGCCGGAGCCGCCGCGGGAGCCTGAAACCCTTCCGGCACACGGCGCAGCGGAACCCCGCGTGAAACTGCCGCGTCAGCCGCGGCTGGAGCCTCACCCGGAGCCGGGAACGAATCGCCTACGGCATGCCAAAGCCGCGCCAGAAAACTGCCGGTCAGCGGCTGGCTTCCAAACAGATGCAACCGCTGTTTGGCCCGCGTCGCCGCCACGTAGAGCAGCCGCCC
The DNA here is from genome assembly GCA_945900935.1 of Candidatus Sulfopaludibacter sp. SbA3. Lineage (GTDB taxonomy): Bacteria > Acidobacteriota > Terriglobia > Bryobacterales > Bryobacteraceae. Next base: position 2,186 of record CAMDKT010000473.1, read on the forward strand.
CGCCTCATGGTCCTCCTTCCGTCGTTCGTGTACGCCCAAATAATCGTAAACCGCGTCCCGATCCGCCCCGGTCTCGCGAATACAGCCGACAATCAGATCTTCCCTCTCACTCCACCGCAGCAGCGCCGTCGAACCGGTCCGCGGCTTGTTCGACAGCCCCGGCAGCAGCACATTGTCGAACTCCAACCCCTTCGACTTATGCACCGTCATGATCTGGACACGATCGCCGGCCAGCGGATTCGGCGCGGCGTAGAGCTTCTTCAGCGCGTCATCCAGCGCCGTGAAATCGGGTAAATCCCCCGCCTGATCGAGCTTGTCGAGGAGAGCAAAAAAGGCGATCGCATCCGTCTGCTCTGCCTCATCGCGCAGACAAGCCGGGCCGCCCAAAGCACGCCAAGTCTCCTCCACATGCCGCCGCAAACTCCGCCGCCGGCTCTCCCGCTGGGCGGCCTCCAAAACAAGAGCGACCCGTTGAACACGCGCGCCAGGCTGAACAGACAAACCATCAAAAATCACCGGCGTCTTCGCGATCCGGCTCAACTCCGCCAGTTCGAGTCCGCACCACGGCGCGCGAAGAACACTGAGCCACGCGACGCGGTCTGCCGGATGCAGCAGCGCCCTGGTCAATGCGCGGAGGTCCTGCACAATCGAGCGTTCCGCCAGCGGGTCCATATCCACGGCTTGGAAGGCGATGTGCCGCCGATTCAATTCGGCCACGATGGCGCGCGCGTCAGCACGCCGCCGGACCAGGATGGCCACCTTGCCGTCGGCCGCTGCAACGGCATCGGCAACGGCGGCGGCAACGGCGGCGGGTTCTTCGTCAGCGGTCGCCGGATGGCATACCACGGGCGCGTCCGGCGATGAATCCCGCTGTGCCTGGCTGGGCGAATAGGCGACAGCGCCGGATGCCGGATCGTCCTCCGGCGCGAGCACGCCGGGAAAGGCGGTGTTAAACCAGTCGACCAGATTGCGGCTCGATCGGAAGTTGGCGCGAAGGACGAGCGATTCCAGCGTCAATCGCCCGAGCCCATGCCTGCGGCACTGTTCAAAAAGGGAAACGTCAGCCTCTTGAAAACTGTAGATCGACTGCATCGGATCGCCCACTGCAAACACCGTCCGGCCATCGCCGGGAGCCCAGTCGGCGATCAGCCTTTCCAGCAGCGCCAGCTTTGACCGGGAAGTATCCTGGAACTCGTCGAGCAGCAAGTGCTGAATGCGGAAGTCCAGCGCGAAGGCGAGCGGCGTCGGCTCCGCGTCGGTTCCCAGTGCCTCGGCCGCCGACAGCGTCAGCTCAACAAAGTCAGTGGCGCGGCGCTCCTGAAACACCAGCCGAAGCTGGGCGACCGCCAGCTTCAGAACTCCTCCCAGCGCCTCGATAATCTCCCACTGCCCGTCCGTGTACTGTCCGGGAGGCACGGTGCGCAACGCGGCCAGATCGACAACGAACGCGGCTTCCAGATTGGCGCATAGCGACTCCATTTCCGGCTTCCTCGGATCCTTCGGCGGGAAGCCCTCGCTCTTGGTGATCCTTTTGCGGGGCGCGCCTTCTTTGGTGAGCAGAAAGTCACCCAGAGATCGATGGCGGCCGAGGTCGTCTATCCCGTCGAGAATGATCCCGGCGTACTGCATCAGGTCCCAGGCATTGAACGGGACCCGATGGCGAACACGGCCAAGCGCCGCTTCGGAAATCGCGCCCAGGCTGGCCTCTAAATGTTTCCTGTCAAGCCCGCCGGCAACGTGCCGAAGCCACTGATCGCGCCGCGCCAGCATCTGCATCAGGAGTTCAGCCACGCGGGGCAGATTGTTGTCGATGTGAAGAAGCAGCCGGTCGAGATACGGCTGAAACGGCGTGGCCTGTTCGAGCATTGCGAGCGTGCGAAGCGCCGCCTCGCGATGGAGGACGCCGGGGTCGTCGGCGGGAACGGGAGCCCCCCCCGTGCGGCTTGTCCACGGCATCTGGTTGGTGAGCGAGAGGCACAGGGAGTCAATGGTCATCACGCGCAGCCGCGCGGGGTTATCCAACAGGCCCCATTGCAAAGCGGAATCCCGGTTCAGCGCCGAGCGGGCGAGTTGCCAGGTTCGTTGCGCATGATCTTCGTCAGGCTGTTCGCCCAACGCTTTCTGCAAAGCGCCGCTAATGCGCGAACGCATCTCTCCGGCGGCCTTCCGGGTGAAGGTAATGGCGACGATGGCTTCGGGAGTTTCCACCGTCGCCAGCAGCGCCAGGAACCGCTGCGTGAGCAGTTCGGTCTTGCCGGAACCGGCCGGCGCCTGGACCAAAAAAGACTCGGTAATATCGAGCGCGCGTTCGCGGATTGCTGCGTCTGGCGGCGTCATCCTGTCCATTCAGGCTAACATTGCTCCGCCGCGTTACCGCATGAACTCCGCCAATTTGTAAATCTCCCCGGTCTTTGCATAAGCGGCGGCAGCGTGGATTTCGGCCTTAATCGCTGCCATCGGCAACCCGGTCTTTTCCGCGGGCAGCTTCCCTGAGAGGCGCTGCCGACGCGGTACCAGTTCACGCACTTTTCGGCGATATACAACGCCAGCAGGCAGCCGACAATGGCCGCGATAACGGCGGAGGCGAAAGACAGTAACCATCCCATACACGCCCAAGCGCAAACGGCGTTGCGATATTCTGACGAACACCGTATGAAGCGATTCATGCAGGAAGCCAAGGTAACATCTTCGCGCAACACTTACTACCTCGCCTTGGAGCATGTCGACGGACCCACCGTCGGCGCTCGGCTCTTGACCGGACCCATCCCAACTCTGGAGCTGAAAGAACTAGCCGTGCAAGCCACCGGCGCCCTGCATCGTGATCGAAAGCCGGACAATCTCATGATTGAGCGCCGCAGCCCGTTGCAAGCCGGGAGATCAGCTCATGTACTTTGCCTTTGGGACCAGAAAAATCTCGAAAGTGCTGGCGTTCACCAAGTACATTCGCGCGGGAATGAGAGGCA
>CAMDKT010000474.1 GCA_945900935.1 Candidatus Sulfopaludibacter sp. SbA3
GGCCAGTACCCGCAAGGCGGCCAGTACCCGCAAGGCGGCCAGTACCCGCAAGGCGGCCAGTACCCGCAAGGCGGCGGTGGTGGTGGCACCGGCCTCCCCATGCCGCGAATCAAATTCCCCAAACGCAAGCCGAAGGAACCCGAAGTAAAGGCGGTCCCCAAGCCGTCCGCCGATACGCTCCAATCTGTCGATGGCACCCTCCGAAAACTCGAAGAGAAGAAACTGACGCTGGAAACGACTGCGAAAGGCACGCTGCAGTTTCGCCTCCTCGCCAAGACGCAGTTCCTCGACAAAGACGGCAAAGCCCTTCGCGATTCCCTGCTGAAGCCCGGCGATCAACTCCAGGTTTCGTTCAGTACCGACGATGAAGAAGCCGCCCTTCGCGTGACCCTCACCCGCGCCGGCACCGCCGCCGAGAAGGCCGTCGCCGAGAAAGTACCCGCCGAAGTGGAGCCCGCCCCGGCCGCGCCTGACACCGCCACCCGCGTCTCCACCCCGGCAAAAGACGACGACAAACCCGTCCTCCGCCGCGGCAAACAACTCCAGAAACCCCGCGATCCCGATCCCGATCCCGATCCCGCGCCTGCCCCAGAAGCCAAAATCGACCCCCGCGAATACAAAGAAAATCCCTCCACCGCCACCGCCATGGGTCTCAACACAGATCCCATCATTGAAGCCGCCCGCGAAGCCGCCGGCCAGTTCACCGAAACCCTCCCCGACTTCATCGTCCAGCAACACACCATGCGCTACCGGACCGATGTGAAGCCGTTCCAATGGCAGGCCATCGACATGGTGAGCGCCGAAGTCACAGTGATCAAGGGCAAGGAGGAGTATAAGAAAATCTCCATCAACGGCAAGGTCACGAACAAGCCCGTTGAAAAGACCGGCGCGTGGTCCACCGGTGAGTTCGCCACCACGCAACAGGATATTCTCGACCCCTTCACCGCGGCGAAATTCGTCAAACGCGGCGGGCAGCGTGTGGCCGGGCGAGACGCCGTTGTCTATGACTACGCCGTGCAGCAGCCGAACTCCCACTGGTCGATCATCCCGGAAAACTCCAAGGCCTATCGCCCGCCGTACAAAGGCGCAATCTGGATCGACAAGGAGACCAAACGCGTTCTGAAAATCGAACAACGCGCGACATCGTTCCCGGATGATTTCGAGTTCAACCGAGTCGAACTGGTACTGGAATACGGGCTCGTGCGCATCAGCGGCAAGCTTGTGCTGTTACCCGTTCGCAGCGAGAATATTATCTGCCAGTCAGGGAGTACGTACTGCAGCCGGAATGAACTGAACTTCCGTAACTATCGCAAGTTCGGCGCCGACACGGCGATTACGTTTGAGAAGGATTAACCGCGGCGTTTCGGAAATTCGTCAACGGAATTCCAGTCGGCCGAACTCGATCGGGGCCGGATTGTGTTTGGCGCCGGCAGCCCGTAGTCGCACTGAAACTCCTCCACGGCGCTTTTGAATGCCGGATCGTCCGGGTTAACCGCCCGACGCGCCCCGGTAGCCCAAATTGTTGAGCCTCGCTACCTGCCCGCTGATCTCTTCCACCGGATCCCAATGCCCTGCCTTCAGCGACACGACGAACCCGTTTACCACCAGCTTGCCTTCCTTGCTTCCCTGCGGATCCATTACCGGATTTCCTGCCCAATTCAATACGACGATCTTGAAACGTGGTGTACTCGGTCGCCGGAATGCTCTCTTCCTTCTTCTGCTTCGCCGGTATTTCCAGCAAGTCACCCGGATACAGCACGTTCGGGTTCCGCTTCGCCTTCAGTGCGGCGTTCTTCCCGTCATCCCAAATCGTCTTCCAAGACAAGTAGCCCGCATCCGCCGCGATGCTCGCTATGTAGTCTCCTTGCAAAACCGAATAGGGCCCCGTCGGCAAAACAGATCGCCTTCCCCCACTCGCGCCCACACAGTTCCTGAATCCGCACCCGGCATGTTCCGGGATCGATCCCGTCTTTCCGGAAAGCCCCCTTTTCCGACAGTGTTGCCTTCTCAACCGTTCCATCGGGCAGTGTCACCTCGACACGCAGCCCCTTCACCGGGCGCTTGTTCTTGTCCAGCAACTCGAACTCCACCCAGGTCTTGTTCTTGTCTCTCAGCTGGTCAGTTCCGCGCGAAGCCCCGGACACCCGCTTGCACGCCTCCTCCACCACCGTCATATCACCCATCCGCTGCACGCCCGTACACATATCCGCCACCAGCAGCGAACGTAGTTCCCGTGACCCCGCCGAGTCCAGCCGGACCCTTCTCAACAGCGCGCCGCTCCCGACGTCCACAACCGGCGTCCGCGGAGGGGTAATACTAACCATCATGGCGAGAGCACGAACCTAATCTAATCTAATTTCTCAATGATCGCGCGCCGTCACCAATTCCGTCACACTGAATAGCGCCCGCTGATACGCCGATTCCGGGAACTCGCCGATCAACGTCCGCGCCCGCGCCGTGAAATGCTCCGCGCGTTCCATCGCCCGCTCCACGCCGTTATAGCGCTTCAACATCGCTGTAATTTCGTCGAACCGGACGTTCTTAAATTCCTTCTCCCGCAACACTGTCGCCACCTTCTCGCGCTCCGCCGCCGTCGCGTCCTGCAGCGCATAAATGAGCGGCAAAGTCACTTTGCCCTCGCGCAAATCGTTGCCCACCGGCTTGCCCAGAATCTTCTCGCGCGAAGTGAAATCCAGCACGTCGTCCACCAGTTGAAACGCAATTCCCAGGTTCCATGCGAATTCGCCCAGCCGTGCCTCGTCCACCTCATTGGCTCCGCCGATCATCGCCCCCAACCGCGCGCAAATGCTAAACAAACTCGCCGTCTTGCGGTCCACCAGTTCCATGTAATCGGTCTCGCTGATGCTAATCCGGCCCAGCCGCTCCAACTGCAGTAACTCGCCTTCCACCATCAATTGCGTCAGCCCGATCAACAGATCCAAAACGCGAAAATTCCGCGCCCGCACCGCCACTTGAAACGCCTGCATGTAAAGCCAGTCGCCGGATAGCACCGAAGTCTGGTTGCCCCACAACGCGTTTGTCGACGGCTTGCCCCGCCGCGTCTCCGCCGCGTCAATCACGTCATCGTGTACCAGCGTTGCCGTGTGGATCATCTCCACCACCGCCGCCATCGCAATCGCGGTGTCCGTCAACGGCGCAAAAAGCTGCGTCGACAGCAACACCAGCGTCGGACGCAGCCGCTTTCCCCCGCTCGCCTGGATGTGGCGATTGATCGCCGAGATCGCCTCCACCGAAGCGACGGACTCCAGGCGCATCACCTCTTCCACCCGGCGCATGTCCTTGTCGACAAGGTTGAGGATTTCGCGAGCCGTTAAGGCTTGACCGATTCGGCTGATACCCATGAAATATCCCAGTGTAACGCAGTCACTGCCCGGCCTACCTAAAGAGATGCCGCCGCCGGGAACAATCGTCCGAAATTAGCGCTCGTCCGCCGCGCCAATTCCTCCGCTGGAACCCCCAGCAATTCCGCCAGCATTTCCCCGGTCCGCGCCACATACGCCGGCTCGTTTCGCTTCCCCCGAAATGGCACCGGCGGCAAATACGGCGCGTCCGTTTCCACCAGCATCCGGTCTAATGGCGTCAGCAACGCCGCTTCCCGCACCTCCGGTGCTTTTGGATACGTCACCACGCCGGAAAAACTGAGCAGAAATCCCAGTTCTAACGCCCGGCGCGCCTCCGCCGGACCTCCAGTGAAACAGTGCATCACGCCAGACAGCCCCGTTGGCGTCCAGTGTTTTTCGATCAACGCGAATGTGTCGTCCCAAGCCTCGCGCGTATGGATCAGGATCGGCTTCTTCGCCGCCGCCGCAATTTCCATTTGCTCGACAAACACGCGTTGCTGCACATCGCGAGGCGAAAAATCGTAGTGATAGTCCAATCCGATTTCCCCCAGCGCCACCACTCGGCGGTTCGCCATTCGCTCCCGCAACATCGGCGCGCATTCCGCCGTCCACTTCGCCGCGTCATGCGGATGAACGCCCACGCTCGCGTAAATGAAAGAATACCGCTCCGCCAACCGAACTCCCGCGTCCAAGTCCGGCGGCCCCTCGCCCGTGCCGATCGCCAACATCACCGTCACCCCCGCCGCCAACGCCCGTTCAATCACCGCCTCACGGTCCTCGTCGAACCGCTTCCCGTCCAAATGGCAATGCGAGTCAATCCACATTTATTTCAGCCGCGCGCCAATCGGCGCATGCTCCAGGAAACCCGCCAGCACCGGTTTCCCGCCCTCCAGCGAAGCGGCCACTATCATGCCCCGGCTCTCAATCCCGCGCAACTTCCGAGGCGCAAGATTGGCGACGATCACCACTTTTCGGCCAACCAGTTTCTCCGGCTCGTACACCAGCGCGATGCCCGCCACAATCGTTCGCGGTTCCGCCTCGCCAATGTCCACCTTCAAGTGCAACAGCTTGTCTGCGCCCTTCACGCGCTCGGCAAACTTCACTTCGCCGACTCGCAAATCGACTTTTACAAAATCGTCGATCGTAATCTCTGGCGACAACGGAATCGCCGCGCCTTCATCGGCTGGTTTCGGCTCTTCCACCGTTTTCCCCAATAAAACCGCTTGCCGCTCCCCTTCCTGCTGTTCCAGTTCGTTCAATTTATCAATCGTTACTTTCATGTCCAGCCGCGGGAACACTGGCTCCACCGCCGGAATCGTCCTCGTGTCTACATCAGGACCGTCCTCCAGCGCCCCCATCCGCTCATCCTCGACCGCTGTCGTAAAACCCAGCAATTTCCAAATCCGCGCGCACGAATCCGGCAGCACCGGCGCGGCCAAAACCGTCACCACGCGCAGCGCGTTATAAACATTCGCTAACACCGTATCCAACTGCTCCGCCGCGCCCGCATCCTTGGCCAGCTTCCACGGCGCTTGCTCCACAATGTATTTATCCGCCGCGCTGATCAGCCCCCAGATGCACTCCAGCGCCTTGGAAAACTCCAGCCGTTCGTAACCCTCAATCGCACCGGAAATTGTCGCGCGCAACGGAAACGGCTCATCCCCGCCGCGCAGCTTAATAACCCCGCCGCGGTACTGATGAATCATGCTAAGCGTCCGGATTCCGGCATTTAATGAAGAAAAGAATATTGGTCCAATTGTAGCCA
>CAMDKT010000475.1 GCA_945900935.1 Candidatus Sulfopaludibacter sp. SbA3
AAGGCCGCCGTTACTCTGGCTTCAACCTGTTCGATTCCGGCGACGAAAACTTGCTGTGCGCCATTGTTCGCGGCGAATTCAACATCAGCGGACTGCAAAACAAAACGCTGCGCCGTCATCTTCCGAAACTCAACGGCGGTCAAGTTTCCAGTCTCCTCAAGCGCCTGCGAACCCATGGACTCGTCAAAAAACTCGGACACACATACAAGTACTACGTCACCGCATTCGGCAAGGAGGTTGTCACGACTGCTCTCAAACTCAGGGAACTCGTCATCATCCCCCAGTTAGCTTCAGGCTTCGCCCCGTAATATTTTTCTGCCAAGAAATGTCACAATCTTTTTGGATAGGTACTAAAACGTAATGCGCGCCTGGGCTTCCATCCACCGATTGGTGGCGGCTGTTTGGCTAGTGATGCGTCCGAAGTTGGTAGAGAACGGATCCGTGCTGGGGCCGCCCATTTGCGAACGGTTTTGCACGTTCAGCGCGTTGATGCGGATCTGCAGTTTGACGCGTTCGGTGAGAGCAAAATTCTTGGAGGCGTTGGCGTTCCACTGGTTGGTGGAGTCATTGCGGATTCCTTCGATGCGGGTCGGAAAAACGCGGCGGTGGAAGGCGTTGGGGCCGCGGGCGTTGTTGCGTTCGAAGTCGGCGGTGTTGAACCAGGATTCCATGCTGCGGTTGACGTTGGCGACATTGTTCACATCGCTTCCGTAATAGAAGAGGTTGCCGAAATCGGTGAGGCCGTTGGGTTGATATTCATAGGTCGCCGCCAACTGCCAGCCGCCAAGGATAAGATCGGTGGCCCGGTTGACGTTGGAGAGAAATGCGCGGCCTTTGCCGAAGGGGAGTTCGTAGACGCCGGTGCCGGTGAAGCGAATCGGGCGGCCGTCGTTGGAGGGGCGTTCGGTGCGGACGGTGGCGAACTCGTTCATGAAGAAATCCGCTTCGCGGAGCTGCATTTTGGTTAGCCCCAAGTTGAGGTTCCAACCCTTGGCGAAGCGCTTCTCAAACGACGCCTGGAATTCGTGTGACCTAGTGTAGGCGCTGTATTCCGTGTTGTTGGTAAGGCCGTTCATGTGGGGGAATGGGCGGAGCAACGTGGAACGCCGAATCAGGGGAGAAGTGAAGAAGCCGTTGGTGGTCATGTCGGCCCAGACTAGGGGCGAGAAGTCGGCGCGATTGAGATTGTTGATGAAGAACGGATTGGTGACGTTCGCGTTCAGATTGTTGGCGACGGCGTCATTGCGGACCGTGCCGGAGGCCCAGTATTTTTCAGGCAAGGGGCTTTGATTCTGGCCGAGCGAGATGCGGTCCGAGTACGAACCGGCGTAGGATGCCGAGACGACCATCGACGAGCCAAACTGGCGTTGCATGCCAATTTGCCAGCGCCGCTGACGGGCGTGCGGCTGATTGAAATCTGTATAGCCGAAGCCGCGTCCGACGCGGTTCATGGCGCCCAGGGCGGAGCCGGTGGGGATGTCGAAACGAGTGCCATCGGCGCGGACGGGGAAGGGATCGAGCAGCGGGCTCTTCAAATTGGCCGGGCTGGCACCGGCGGGGAAGTTCCATGTCTGGCCGAAATCATTGGAAATTACCGAGCTGGTGGGGCGGGAGTAGCCTGTCTGATCGGGGCCGAAGTTGAGGACGTTGATGGTATCGAAGTAAACGCCGTAGCCGCCGCGGATGACGGTTTTGCTGTTGAGCTGATAGGCGAGGCCGATGCGAGGAAGCCACATCAATTCATTCTTGAAAAGCTGGCGGCGATCGGCGCTCGTGAATGTATTGCCGCCTTTGACGACAAACTGGCTGGCGGGCAATTCGGTAATGGGATTGCGGGCGTAGTTGGCCACCGCGCCGGCGGTGAGGGGGATTGCAGCGTTGGGATCGAAGTTGCCGATCATGCGGTTGAAGCGTTCGGTTGCGCCTTTTTCGTATTCCATGCGGAGGCCAATGTTGATGGTGAGTTTGGAGTTGACGCGCCAGGAGTCCTGGACGAAGGAGGCGTAGTAGGGCGTGTGCGTTGCGGAGGTATCATTGGTGGCGACGCTGGCACCGGAGGGGACTCCGAGGATGAAGGCGGCCCAGCCGAGGCCGAGATCGCTCGCCGGGGTAAAACCGTCGTCATTGCGGCGGACGTAGTTTTGGTTGAACGAGAAATTACCGCTGGTGTTGCCGCCGCCGCCGCCGGTGCGGAACTGGTTGCGGTTGTCGAGGGCGGCGCGAATGGAGTGATTCCCGCGGATGAATGTCGCCTCCAACTTGGCGGTCGTTTGGCGGCTGCGGGTCCAAGTGGAAAAGCCGCCGGGGCTGATGGTGCTGTAGCCGGCAACCGCCATTTGGGGGAGCTGCGCGAAGTCGCCTGCCTTTTGATCGAGGTAGGCGGGCAGGCCGAGGTCGCTGGGCTTGAATTCACGGGCCTTGGGCTGAATGCTGCCTTCGCGGAACTGGTTCATGGCGACGTTGAAATTCCAGAGCGTGGTTGGGTTCTGGGTGTAGACAACGTCGATGTTGCCGCCTTTATTGTTGCGAACGAGGCCGTTGAGATTCAGGCCGCGCGCGGTTTCGTAAGTCCAATCGCCGCGATCTTCGGGGCCGAAATCGTTGAAGGACCAGCGGCCGAACATGCGCCACTTGTTGGAGATGTTGTAGTCCATGCGGTTGGAGTAGGCCTTGTAGTCCCAGTTGTAGGGCGTTTGGGAGGCGAGGTAATTAAATACAGGATCGGCATTGGGCGCTATGGTGACGTTGGGATTTGGATAGAGCTTGGTGATGGCGTCGTAGGCGGGATTGACGAAGCGGCTGCGGGGAATGACGTTGCCGGCGAAAGGGGTTCGAATGAAGTTGTTGGGACGGTCCGGATCGCGGCGAACGGTGATGGGATCGTGGATGGCGTAGCGGGGGCCATTGTTGGTGATGGAGAGCATGTCGCTGAAGTCGCCTTCGCGGGCTTTCAGCGTGGGGACAGTGCGGTTGAAGCTGCCAGCGTCCTCGGTTTTAACGTCTTTGAAGGCGTTGTAAGTGAAGAACCAGAAGAGGCGATTTCGGCCGTCGTAGATTTTAGGAATGACGACGGGGCCGCCGCCGGAAGCACCCCAGTTATTGGAGCGGCCGGTGGCCTGTTTGTCGGTGGCGCGAATCTGGTTGGCGCGGGTTGAATTGCCGGCGGCTTCGGCGGCGTTAATACGCCGATAGTAGTTCTGCTTGACGAAGAAGGGCGTACCCTGCCAGCGCTGCTGCCAGTGTTGCCAGGTGGCGGTGCCGTGGAATTCGTTCTGGCCGGATTTGGAGATCATGGAGATGGCGGCGCCGGAGGACTGGCCGATACCGGCGTCGAAGTTGCTGGTTTCGACTTTGAACTCGGCGACGGCGTCAGTGTAGGGGAGATAAGCAGTGCGGCGACCGGGGCCTTGATTTGGCGAACCGTCGAGCGTCCAGGAGTTACCGCCGATGTTGCCGCCGACGCTGTAGTCGGAACCGCCGGCGTTGGAGTGGAGCGCGAGGTAGTTATTGGTGCCGCCGGTTTGAATGCCGGGCGCGAGTTTGACGAGAAGAATGGCGCTGTTCCCCATGACGGGGAGTTCCATGAGCGATTTGTTGTCGATGACGCGGCCGGAACTGACGGCGTTGGTTTCGAGTAACGGCGCTTCGCCGCTAACGGAGATTGTCTCGGTGACGCCGCCGACTTCCATGGCCATGTCGACTTGAATTCGGGAAGCAACAGGGAGCGTGACACCCTGGCGGATGAGCTTCTTAAAGCCTTTTACTTCGGCAATGATTTCGTAGTTGCCGGGCATAAGGAGGTTGCCCTCGTAGTAGCCCTTATCATTGGACTTAATGGATTGGGTGACGCCCGTTTCGGCGTTGCGTATGATCACCGATGCGCCGGTGATGGACGCGCCTTGGGGGTCGAGGACCTTCCCAAAGAGCATGGAGCGCGTTTCCTGGGCCGATGATGGCATGGACGCGATTAGACAGAACAGGGCAAGGCCCTTTGTGATTCCCATTGCGACAACCTCACTACGATCAGTTGTCAACATTGTAGCGGAAGTTGGATTGGTACGATAACAGTTTATGCGCAAAATCAAAACGATTATTTTCGACATGGGGAATGTCATCATTCCATTTGACTTTCGCCGGGGGTATGCGGCGCTGGAGGCGCATGTCGATATCCCGGCGGCGGAGATTCCGGAGCGGATCCGGGCGACGGGGCTGGTGCCGGAACTGGAGAGCGGGCGGATAGAACCGCGCGAGTTTGTGAGGGCGATTAACCGGGCGTTGGGGGCGGAATTATCGTATGAGGCGTTTCGCGGGATTTGGGGCGCGATCTTTCTGCCGGACACGCTGATTCCGGAGTCGCTCGTGGAGCGGTTAAAGGAGAACTACCGGGTGATGGTTTTATCCAATACGAACGCGATTCATTTTGAAATGGTTCGGGAGACGTATCCGATTTTGCGGCATTTCGACCATTTTATTTTGTCGCACGAAGTGAAGGCGTTGAAGCCGGCGGAGGCGATTTATGCGGCGGCGATTGCGGAGGCGCGGGCGGAGGCTGGGGAGTGTTTTTTTACGGACGATATTGCCACGTATGTGGAGGGGGCGAGGCTGTCTGGGATGCAGGCGGAGCAGTTTTTGGGGTATGAGAAGTTGCTGGGGGATTTGCGGGTGCGTGGGGTTGACGTGTGATGTTCCCAAACGCCGATGTTTGGGCGAGTAGCGGCACCGGGGCGGGCGCAGCCAGGGAACTGAATAGCGCCCGGCTCTTGACAGAGTAACCATAACTGGTTACCGTTGAATTGTGACAGCAAGCGAACTCAAGCGGTGGCTGAAGAATCAGGGCTGCTTGTTCGTTGAGGAGTCTCGGCACACGCGCATAATTCTTGGCGGGAGGGTTTCCCGTATGCCTCGCCATCCCGCGAAGGACATCAAAACCGGGACGTTGCGAAGCATTTTGAAGGATCTCGATTTGAAGATATGAGGACCGAAATGGAATACTATTTGGCATTGTTCGAACCCGACTTAGAGGCAGGCGGCTACACGGTAACTTTTCCGGATTTCGGATACGGCGCCACGCAAGGGGAAACCGCCGCGGAAGCGATGGAGATGGCGCAGGATCTCCTCATGCTGAC
>CAMDKT010000476.1 GCA_945900935.1 Candidatus Sulfopaludibacter sp. SbA3
CCTTCGTATTCGTATCGGATTCAGGGGCGTAACCGGGTGAAGCTGGTGGCGCGGACACATAGGAAACCGGCGCAGTATTTTTCCACGCGGTCCTTGGAAAAGCTGTTTCGGAACTTCGATCAGGTGAAGTTTTTTATTACGCAGGATTCTCTGCGGGAGATGATTGTGCGGAAGTAGGCTGGCGCATTTGCTGGCGTTTCCAATAGGTAAGAGACCGCCAGCACCATTCGAGCGGACCAAAGCGATAGGCGCGGAGCCAGATGGGGCTGACGATGAGTTGGAGCAGCCAGATGGCGGCGACGACGTAGTAGAGTTCGTACCTTTGCAACTTGCCGAACCAGCCGAAGCCATGGCCGTAGAAGAGCGTCGTGCAGATGAGGGTGTGCAGGATGTAGTTGGAAAACGCCATGCGGCCGACGGCGCTCAAGGGGCGGGTGAGCAGGCCGAGCCAGCGGGCTTGGACGATGCCGACGATGGCGGCGAGATAGCCGATGCTCATGAAGAGCCGCTGTAACTGGTAGACGGTGTAGCCTTCCATGGCGGCAACGGGGGCGAAGTTGGCGGCGGCTTCGTGGTTAGCGGCCCAGACGCCTATGGCGGTTCCGGCGGCGATGCCGGAGATGGCGACCCAGGCGTATGTGCTTCGTTGCCAGGCACCGGCGAGGACGTTCCATTTGGCGAGCGCCATGCCGATGAGCATGAAAGAGAGGAAGTCCCAACTGCCGGTGTTGAAATAGGGTTGAGAGTCCCAGGCTAGGCGGTTGCCGGAGCGATGGGAGAAGGCCTCGGCATAGCTGCCGCGGTAGGCTTTCAGCTCGGCATCGATTTCTACCTGTTTGGGTTGCCAGCCGTTGAGCATGCCTTTGTAGGCGCCGCGGGCTCCTTCGACTTCCTGAGCGACTTGGGCATGGGGCGGAATGCCGCGATAGCTGTCGCGAGCCGTTTTGGTATCTTTGGCGGCGATTCCGGATGTGACGCAAGCGGCGACGATCATTACGACAGCGATTAAAGTAAGCCAGCGCGGGGCCATTTTGCGGAGAGGATAAAGCAAGAGGGCGCAGAGCGCGTAGGGGTAGAGAATATCGCCGTACCAGAGCAAATAGGCGTGAATCATGCCGAAGAGCATGAGCCAGAAAGTACGGCGATAGTAGATGTCGCCGGCGGAAGTGCCCTTGGCTTCGGCGCGGGAAGTGAGATAGATTACGCCGGCGCCGAAACAGATGGAGAATAGCGCGCGCATTTTGCCGCTCCAGAAAACGAGCTGAACCCACCAGAGCCAGAAGTTCGCGCCTGCGGTGCCGCCCCAGACGGTGGGATTTCCTTCGGCGGCGGAGGGCATGCCGAAGCTGCAGATATTCAGGAGCAGGATGCCGAGAAGGGCGAAGCCGCGGACGGTGTCGAGGGCTTCGACGCGTTCGGCGGCGTCAACCGGCGAGGGGATTGCTAAATTCTCTTCGGACATGTTCTCCTCAGGTCTTTCTATAATGGTAGATTCTGACCTGATTTGTTGAAGGAGTCTATCATTGTCGCTCGAACATGAGCTGCTCACGCAGCGCTTCCGCCGTACCCGTGAGTTGGAGTCGCTTGGGCATCTGCCGTATGGCGCCCGGTTTGATTATTCGCACAACGTTCCGGCGGTGCTGGCGGGTTATTCGGAAAAAACGACGGAGGAGTTAGACGGGGAGAAGATTGCGGTGCGCGTCTGCGGGCGGATTCAGTCTTTGAGGGGCAAGGGCAAGGCTGGCTTCCTGCATCTGGAGCAGGGCGGGGAGCGGCTGCAGATTTACATCAAGATTGATTTGCTGGGCGAGCGGGATTTTCAGCTTTATCAGATGCTGGATATTGGGGACACGATCGGCGTGGACGGGACGCTGTTTCGCACGCGGACGGGCGAGTTGTCAGTACAGGCGGCGAAGCTGACGTTCTTGGCGAAGACATTACTTTCGATGCCCGAGAAATTCCATGGGTTGGAGGATGTGGAGACGCGGGTACGGCAGCGGTATTTGGATTTGATTTCAAATACAGACGTTCGAAGGACATTCGTTGCGAGGAGTAAAGTGGTGTCGTCGCTGCGGCGGCAATTGGATGCGCGCGGATTTATAGAAGTGGAAACGCCGATGATGCAGCCGATATACGGCGGGGCGGCGGCGCGGCCGTTTGTGACGCATCACAACACGCTGGGTTTGGATCTGTTTCTGCGTATCGCGCCGGAGTTGTATTTGAAGCGGCTGATCGTCGGCGGGATGGACCGGGTGTACGAGATCAATCGCAATTTCCGGAATGAGGGAGTGTCGAACCATCACAATCCGGAATTTACGATGCTGGAGTTTTACCAGGCATTCACGGACTATGAAGGGCTGATGGATTTGACTGTCGAGTTACTGCGGCAGACGGCGATTGATGTTACGGGCGGGACAGCGGTGACGTATCAGGGTACGGTGCTGGACTTCGGAAATATTCGCCGTTATACGATGCGGGAGGCGATTATCGCGTTTTGGAAGGATGGGGATGCGCCAACGATGGCTCAATTGAGCGATCCGGAATGGCTGAAGGAACAGGGGGGGAGGCACACGGCGGGCGAGTCGCTGGTGGCGCTTTTTGAGCGTGTTTGCGAGCGGGACCTGATGCAGCCGACGATCATTTACGAGTACCCGGTGGAGGTATCGCCGCTGTCGAAACGCAACGCGAAAGACCCTAATTTTGTGGATCGATTTGAGATTTTTTGCGCCGGGATGGAGATCGGTAACGCCTATACGGAGTTGAACGATCCGAACGAACAGCGGAAGCGGTTTGAGGAGCAGTTGGCGATGCAGGCGCGGGGCGACGCTGAAGCGCATCAGATGGATGAAGACTATGTGCGGGCGCTTTGCTACGGCATGCCGCCGACGGCGGGGGAGGGAATCGGGATTGACCGGTTGACGATGTTGTTGACGGACTCACGTTCGATTCGCGAGGTAATTTTATTCCCGCTGCTGCGCCCGGAGGGCGAAATCGGGATCGCGGATTTGTTGCGGAAAGCGGAGGCGGATGCGGGGACTGGGGTTTGAGAGTTTCGTTGCGCGCCGCTATTTGACGGCGAGGCGGCGGCAGGCGGTGATCTCGATTATCACGGCGGTGTCGATTATCGGCGTGGCGGCGGGGGTGATGGCGTTGATCATTGCGCTGGCGATCACGAATGGATTTCGGATCACGCTGCAGAAGAGTTTGTTGGGCGCGACGGCGCATGTGAATGTGGTTGAGAAGGAAGTGGGGATTGGGCTGGAGGATTGGGCGCCGATTGCGGAGCGTTTGTCGCGGTTGGAACATGTGAATTCGGCGAGTGGTGTTTTGTATACGCAGGTGCTGTTTTCGGGGCCGCAGATGGGGCAGGGGGGGTATTTGAAAGGGATTCCGGAATCGGCCACGCAGGAGCGGGAAGAACTGCGGCGTTATGTGAAGCAGGGGAGTATCGACCGGCTGGCGAAGGCGGATGGATTTCCGTCGATTTTATTGGGGGCTAAGCTGGCGCAGCGGACAGGAATGCTGCTGGATTCGATTGTTACGGTGATAATTCCGAACGGTGAAATCACGCCCGGCGGGGCGAGGCCGAGCTATCCGAAATTTCGCGTGGTGGGGCTGTTTGAATCGGGCTTTTACGATGTGGATAACTCGTTTGCGTATGCCACGCTTTCCGATGTGCAGCGGGTGACGGGAGCGGAGAATTCGATTAACGCGATTGAACTGAAGCTGGACGATATTAATGCGGCTGTGGCGGTGGCTGGCGCGGCTTCGGCGGTGATTGGCGGGAAGCTGACGGCGTCGCATTGGGAGGAGCAGAATCGCAGCGTGTTGAACGCGCTGAAGATGGACCGAATTGTGACAGTGATCACGATTAGCTTGATACAACTGGTGGCGGCGCTGAACATATTGATCAGCCTGATCATGATGGTGATGGAGAAATCGAGGGACATCGCGATACTGGTTTCCATGGGGGCGCGATGGGAACAGATACGGCGGATCTTTATTTTTCAGGGTTTGTATATCGGAGCGATTGGGACGGCGATTGGTTTGGTGTTGGGTTATGGGCTGAGCTACGCGGCGGAGAGAGGGCGGTGGTTTACGCTGGACGCGGAGATCTACGCGCTCTCGTACGTGCCATTTGAGCCGAGGCCGATGGATGCGATTTGGGTGAGCGCGGCGGCGCTGCTGGTTAGTTTTCTGGCGACGCTATATCCGGCGAGGCGAGCGACGGCGGTGCTGCCGGCCGAGGCGCTGCGGTATGAATAGTCCGGTATGTGCGGCATAGCGGGGTTCACGCATCGCGGGCGGCCTGCGCCGGATGGACGAATTGAAGCGGTGACGCGGGTGTTGCATCACCGGGGCCCGGACCAGTGGGGCGTGCATGAGGCGGCGGACTGTTCGTTGGGGGCGGTACGGCTGCGGATTATTGATTTGGCTGGAGGCGAGCAGCCAATTTATAGCGCGGATCGCGATACCGTGATTGTGTTCAACGGCGAGATTTACAATCACGATGAACTGCGGGCGGAACTGCTTTCGCGGGGGCGGCAGTTTCATTCGCGGAGCGATACGGAAGTGGTGCTGCAGGGGTTTCTGGAGTGGGACTTCGGCGTGTTTGAGAAGATGCGCGGGATGTTTGGCGTGGCGTTGTGGACGGAGTCAAAGAAGCGGCTGGTGCTGGCGCGGGACCGGATGGGAATCAAGCCGTTGTATTTGTACCGGAGCGGTTCGGATGTCTATTTTGGCTCGGAATTAAAAGCGATTTTCGGGCATCCGGAGATTCCGCGCGTTTTTTCGAAAGCCGGGCTGAATGCGTATTTGTCGTTGAACTATATTCCAGCGCCGTACACGATGGTTGACGGGATCACGAAATTAGCGCCGGGGCATTGGTTGGAGTGGATGGATGGGCGGGAGCGAACGGGCCCGTATTGGCAGTTGCGATTCGCGCCTCGGGGCGATATTCGGTTAGAAGACGCGAAGGAAGAGTTGGACGTTTTGTTGCGTTCGGCTGTGAAAGAGCATTTGATTTCCGATGTTCCGTTGGGGATTTGGGCATCGGGGGGCGTGCCCCTCGCCATCACGCTCATGGTCGTCGTCTCCAAGCTCACCCGCTCCAGCATCCCC
>CAMDKT010000477.1 GCA_945900935.1 Candidatus Sulfopaludibacter sp. SbA3
GAACCAAATGAGGTAGAGAGCGCCGACGAAGGTGCCGATCCAGATGCCGCGGGTCCAGCCGAGGAAGAGGGCGGCGGCGATGATAATGAGGGCGGCGGGGACGCGCCAGCGGATGGGTTTGTTGAAGAGGGTGTAGGCGAGGCCGAGGAGAAAGACGGTCATCATGGTGCCGCCGAAGGTCATCCAATGGGACATGAAGCCGGTGATGCGGTCGGCGACGTAGGCGGTAGTGAAATCGAGGCCGGCTGCTTGGGCGGCGGAGAATTTTTTGGCGTATTGGAGGAGGCTCCAGAGGGCGGAGAGAGTGCCGGCGGCGCCGAGGGCGGTGAGGATGTTCTTGGCGGAATCGGGTCCACTGTAGGCGGCGGCGAGGCAGGGGACGATAAGGTAGACGAAGAATTTCTTGATTTGGGGGAAGGCGGCGATGGGGGCGTTGGAGAGGGAGGCGGCGAGGAGGGTCCAGGCGAAGAAGAAAAGGAGGAGGGATGCCCCTGGGGGGTATTTGGCGTGACGCCATTGGCGAATGGTGAGGAGAATGGCGACGCCGAGGCAGATCTGGGAAACGGCGATGGAGGCGACACTGGCGGCGAGGGCGGTACCCGCGGCGAGGATGGGCCAATTGTAATTTTTTAGGGTGTCCGGCATGGGAAAGGAGAGAGTATGACAGAATACTAAGATCTTTCGACACTCCATGCAAATTTACCTTTTACGGCATGGCATCGCCGAGGACCCCCGTCCTGGACAGGCGGATGCCAATCGGGCGTTGACTCCGGAGGGGGTTAAGCGGCTGCGCGAGACATTGAAGCGGGCCAAGACGGCGGGAGTTGCGCCGGCGATGATCGTGACGAGTCCGTATGTACGGGCGCGGCAGACGGCGGAGTTGGCGGCGGAGATATTGGGGTATGAAGAGGCGTTGGTGCCGTCGTCGAAGTTGACGCCAATGGCGTCGCCGGTGGAAACGTGGGGGGAAGTGCGGGCGCTGCGGCGGGAGCCGAGTATTCTGTTGGTGGGACATGAGCCGCACATGAGTTCGTTCACGGGATTTTTGTTGGGCGCGCCGGAGATGCGGGTGGATTTCAAAAAAGGCGCGATGGTGCGGATTGAATTGCTGGAATTGGGAGCGCAGCCGCGGGGGGTGTTGAAGTGGATGATGGCTCCGAAGTTGGCGTTGTAGAATTGAAGCTAGTCATGAGCGAACGAGTGATTGTAATTGACGCTGAGGTAATGAACGGAATGCCTTGCTTTCGAGGTACTCGTGTTCCGCTGAAGAATCTCTTTGACTATTTGGAAGGGGGGGACTCTTTGGATGAGTTCCTACGACAGTTTCCGTCGGTTTCGCAGGAAATGGCTATTCAGGCGCTGGAAGAAGCGAAGGAATCGCTTCTCGCGTCGATTTCGTGAAGATATTGTTGGATGAGTGCCTGCCGCATGATTTTCGGCATTGTTTTCCGGCGCATGTGATCCACACCGTGAAGTGGGCGGGACTCAAGAGTACGAAAAACGGGGAGTTATTACGGCGCGCCGAGGAATTAGGATATGATCTGTTGTTGACCGTGGATCAAGGGATTCCGTACCAGCAGCGACTCGCTGGACGGGAGATTTCGATCCTTTCGATTCGAGCCCGGTCGAATCGTATGCAAGACCTGTTACCGCTTGTGGACTCGATAGGGCGGGCAATGGCGGAAATACGGCCAGGAGAATGGGTGCTGGCGGGATAAGGTATTAGAACGCGATGGCGCTAAGGGCGGGCGAAAAACTCGGGCCTTATGAGATCGTGGCTCCGATCGGGGCGGGCGGGATGGGGGAGGTATATAAGGCGCTTGACACGCGGCTGGAAAGGGTTGTGGCGCTGAAGGTGCTGCCTGCGCACATTGCGGGAAGGACGGAGGCGGTGGCGCGGTTTGAGCGGGAGGCGCGGGCGGTGGCGTCGTTGAACCATCCGCATATTTGCGTGCTGTTTGACATTGGTCCGGGCTACATGGTGATGGAGTTGATTGAGGGGGAGACGCTCAGTAGCCGGATTGAGCGAGGACCGATTCCGTTGGAGCCCGCGTTGGTGATGGCCGGGCAGATCGCGGATGCTCTGGATCGGGCGCATCGGGCGGGGGTAACGCATCGCGATGTGAAGCCGGGGAATATCATGCTGACGCGGGATGGGGTAAAGGTTTTGGATTTTGGGTTGGCGAAGTCGGCGGGGGTAATGCGCTCTTCGGATGAGACTTTGACGAAAGCACTAACGGCTGAGGGGACGGTGATGGGGACGCCGCAGTATATGGCCCCGGAGTTGTTTGGAGGGAAAGAGGCGGATGCGCGATCCGATATATGGGCGTTTGGGGCGGTGTTGTTTGAGATGGTGACGGGGCGGAAGGCGTTTGAGGGGAAGAGTTATTCAAGTCTGGTGGGGGCGATTTTGTCGGCGGATCCTGGGGCGATGGGAGTTTCGCGGTTGGACCGGTTGGTGAGGCGGTGTCTGGCCAAGGATCCGGAGGACCGGTATCAGTCGATGCGGGACGTGGTTTTGGATTTGCGGATTACTGAAGAGGCGCGGGTTGTCGCGGGGCGGCCTTGGGGGTGGGTGGCGGCGGGAGTGTTGGCGATATTGGGAGCGGCGGGGTGGGCGCTGCGGCCGGTGGCGGCAACGCCGCGGATGTATCAGATCTCCGTGAACCCGCCGGAGAACGCGGTGTTTTCTCCGCTGTTCGTCACCACGGGAGGGAGCGCCGTAAGCCCGGATGGGACGATGATTGCGTTTACGGCCCGGACGGATGGCAAGGACCAACTGTGGGTCCGCCGGCTGGATGGATTGGAGAGTCGGCTGTTGCCGGAAACCGAAGACGCGACGCAACCGTTCTGGTCGCCGGACAGCGCTTGGATCGGATTCTCTACGACTTCGGCGCTAAAGAAGATCGCCGTGGCTGGCGTCCGGCCGCAAACGCTTTCCACACTATCGAGCCGGTCAGGGACATGGAACCAGGAGGGTGTCATCCTGTTCCGGACCGATGAACGCCGGATTTATCGGATCAGCGCGAGTGGCGGGACTCCTGTTCCTCTTACAGATCTCAAGGATCGGGCCTGGCATCCGTACTTCCTGCCTGATGGAAGTCATTTTCTATACCTTTCGAGGAATGACCCGGCGGGCATCTATTTTGCGGCGTTGGACGATTCGGGGCGGGGCATCCGCGTGGTGGCCGATGTCGATTCGAACGCCGCATTCGCAGGGGGACAGATTTTATTTGTTCGTGAGCGGAGTCTGATGGCGCAGACGATGGACGCGGCGACCGGGAAGACCTTGGGAGATCCGGTTCAGATTCTGGAGCGGATAGGATTCTTCCCGAACACCGCGGTTGGCGACTTTTCGGTGTCGGCTACAGGAACCCTTGTTTACGGACAGGGCGGAAACGAGAAGCGGACCCTGGTGTTGCGGGATCGCAGCGGGAAAAAGGCCGGAGAGTTCGGCGGCATTTACGCATACAACTCCAGCTTGAGGCTTTCCCTCGATGGCAACCTGCTGGCTGTATCGAGTACCGACGAAAAGGCTCCGGGTTTATGGGTTGTGGACCGCAAGCGCAACATCCGCTCGCGACTCACCACAAACCGGGGGCACCTTAGTCCGACCTGGTCTCCTGACGGGAGTTATTTGGCGTTTGGAACTCTCGGACAGGGTTCTCAACGGGGCATCCATCGGATTCAGATGGCAGGGGGTGGAACCGAACAATTATCGAGCGGGCCGGACCGGACGCATTATCCAACGAGTTGGTCGACAGACGGGAAGTTCCTGGTGTTTGCCGATACCACTCCCTCAGGCCTTCAACCCGATATCAAGATACTGCCTTTGGATGGGGATAAGAAAATCTACTCGTTTCTTGAGACTCCGTTTGACGAACTTGCGGCGAGTTTTTCTCCGGATGTTCGATGGATTGCTTATGTTTCCAACCAGAGCGGCGTCGGTGAGGTCTACGCGCAGAGGTTTATCCCGGGCCAGGCGGCTGGGGGCGCGGAACCGCGCTGGCGTCGCGACGGCAGGGAGATTTACTGCCGGAGCGCCGGTGGAGCTTTATCGAATGGAGTGGTCGATTGAGCTGCGGAGGTATGGGCAGGATGGGACTCCGGACGGGAGTCAGTTTGTATTTGCGGAGCCGGATTTGGAGGAGCAGCGGAAGCCGATGACGGTGGTTTTGAACTGGCCGTTGTTGTTGAAGAAATAGCTTGTGCATAATGGAAACATGCCGGTTGTGATGGAGACTCCGATAGCGTTTGACGCGCCGCCGCATAAGTTGTGGACGCGGGAGGAGTGCGCCGTTTTAGAGAGCGCGGGCGTGGTGGACCTGGAGCGGTATGAACTCATTGAAGGGGAATTGCTGCTGAAGATGGGTAAAAAGAATCCACACATGCGGGCTGTATGGCTGCTCGTACACTGGCTGGCGCGCACCTTTGGCGAGACGTTTGTGGTGCAGGAACCATCGATCTCTGTGCATCCGGAAGATTCGCCGACGAGTGAGCCGGAGCCGGATGCGATTGTGTTGAACCGGTCGTTTCTTGGAATCCAAGGGCTCGCGGGTCCGGCAGATTTGCTGCTGGTTGCGGAAGTGTCGGGGGCGACGCTTTCCCTTGACCTAAAAGTGAAGGCGAGATTGTATGCGCGAGCAGGGATTGCCGAGTATTGGGTGGTGGACTTGAACGGGCGGCGGGTGATTATACACCGGCGACCGGAGGGCGGGCGGTATCTGGATGTGGTTGGGTACTCGGAGGATGAAATGGTGGCGACGCTCGGCGCACCGGAAGTTTCGATTCGGGTTGGGGATCTGTTTTAGACTGGGCAAGGGAGCGAATATATGCGGTTTTCGCTGTTTCATGTGGGTAGGAGCGTCGGCTTACGTTCGCCAGCGCCGAAGTAGCTGGTAGT
This sequence comes from Candidatus Sulfopaludibacter sp. SbA3, assembly GCA_945900935.1. Classification (GTDB taxonomy): domain Bacteria; phylum Acidobacteriota; class Terriglobia; order Bryobacterales; family Bryobacteraceae. The sequence goes on from CAMDKT010000477.1 coordinate 4,904, forward strand.
GGCAAGATCATTCGGCCCGCAAGACCGGCCGTGGAAATGGCGGGCGGTGGAAAGCGACGAAAACCAAGCGCAGGTTTTCGCTCTCTTCCCACCGCCCTTGGAAATCGCAAAAAGGCGCGATTTCCACATTCCCACCGCCGCGACGGCGATATTGTCGTTTCCAACTTCAAACTCCAGGAAGCGAACACGGGACTCCCTCACGCCCCT
>CAMDKT010000478.1 GCA_945900935.1 Candidatus Sulfopaludibacter sp. SbA3
GATCTATCAGAAAGCGGTGGGGCCGGAGGGGGTTGTGCGGCTGGACGCATTGGGGGTTAAGTTGGGAGTGGGGCGGATCTACCGGAAGGTGGTTGGGGTTACGGGGTAGGGGGCGCTGAATGGCTGAGGGTTTCGTGGTATCACTGCCGTCCGGATACAAGTTCGATAGATTCAACTGTGAACAGGAGTCGAGTCAATCGTTTCGGGAGCAACAGCGATTTCGTAACGCCACTTTGGTGACGGGTCCAAGGTGTTGAATCGAGAGAAGTAATGCGTCTCTGAGTTTTTCGGTCATTCCTGCAAATCTAAAAAGGGGCTTGCTTTGACGTTGTTCTGACACGATGCTAAATGTCAGATGGCAAACGACCCTGAACTCGACCTCTGCGGCAGGCTCATTCGCCGATTGGGTTCTTTGCGCGAAATGCTTCCCGGCTCCTTCGTCGAACGCGACCGCAAATGCGGCAAGCCCAACTGCCGCTGCGCCGACGGCAAGCAACTCCATCACGAGTGTCTGTTGTCGGTGGTGTGGGAGGGCAAGCCGCGATCCTTTCATCTTTCCGCCGAGTTGGCCGAGCAAGTGCGCGCCAAGGTGGAAATGCGGAAGCGCTTTGAAGAGTCCGCCGGGAAGATTGCCAGTCTGAACCTGCGCCGGTTCCTCCGCCAGAAGGAGGAGAAGTAGCGCCGTGGTTCGCCGGCAGTTTGAGGCCTATCTCGACGGCCGATCTGTAGCCGGTATGCCCGAGGGGGAGAACGTATCCGCCTGCAACTTTGAACCCTCCTGGACGCAGAGCCTAAATTCGCGCAAAATCAGGCTCGACTCACCGTCTCCGGCCTGCGTTACGAAAGCGCTTGCCGCATTGACAAGGCCATCCGCATTAACTAGGCTGATATTCGTGCCGTTTCCCCGTGCCTTGCCGCTTGCGTTGTTCGTACTAACGATTCCGCCCAGTCCGGCCCAACCGGACGGGAAAGCGGACTTTTTTGAAGCTAAAGTGCGGCCCGTGCTGCTTGCGCGCTGTTCGTCGTGCCACGGCGACAAGGTCCAAATGTCGCAAAAGCAGTTCACAACACGCGACGGAATGCATCAGTCCGGCGCCGTCGTCCCCGGTGATCCCGCGGCGAGTTCATTAATCCAAGCCGTCCGCTACGCCGCCAAAGTGAAAATGCCGCCGTCGGCGAAACTGGCGGATGCCGAGATTGAGGCGCTGGAAAAGTGGGTCCGCGACGGCGCGGTGTGGCCCGATTCCACGGCCGCTCCATCCACCAGCAACGCCGTTGGTCATTGGTCCCTGCAACCCGTGCGGCAACCGCCGCCGCCTGCCGTCAAAGACGGATCCTGGCCGCGCACTCCAATTGACCGCTTTATCCTGGCAAGGCTCGAATCGAAGAAACTCTCGCCTGCCGCCGATGCGGATCGTTACACCCTTCTCCGCCGCCTCACCCTGGACCTCACCGGCCTGCTCCCCACGCCCGCCGAACTGACACAGTATGTCGAGGATGCCTCGCCCAACGCAATGGAAACGGTTGTCGATCGCCTGCTCGCCTCTCCTGCGTTCGGTGAGCGGTGGGGACGGCACTGGCTCGACATTACGTATTGGGCCGACACGACCGGAGTGGGCCGGCGCATTCCGCTCCCGGAGGCTTGGCGCTATCGCGACTACGTGATTCGCTCCTACGCCGCCGACAAGCCCTACGACCAATTCTTGCGCGAACAGATTGCCGGACCCGCCGCCAAGAAATCAAAGGAGGGGGAGCTCGACCAGGATACGCTGGCCGCCACCGGCTTTCTGGTACTCGGTCCATGGGCGTGGTTTTCCTACGACAAAGTGCAGATGCGCTTCGATATCGCCGACCAGCAGGTGGACCTTATTGGCCGATCCGTTCTCGGCCTCACTCTAGGCTGTGCCCGCTGCCACGATCACAAGTTCGATCCGGTGACCAATCACGATTACTATGCACTCGCCGGCATCTTTCTGAGTACCAAAACCACTTCGAGAACCAACGCCGAGGGTGGGCTTAACCTGACCCGATTTGCCGAAAACCCCGCGTTGGCGCGCAACCATGCCGACGCCCTCGCCGCGTGGGAAAAGCATCTCGCACAGGTGGAGGCCGATGACGCGGTTTTCAAGAAGGAGCAGGAAGCGGTTAACAAGCGAATCAAGGAACTCAAATCGGACCCAGTGGCGCTGAAGGCCGCGCAGGACGAACTCGCCGCGCTGAAAAAGAAGACGGAGTTTGCCGGCGACCGCCAGATCCTCGCTTTCACCAAATACAACAAGCCAAGGTGGCCGGAAGCGTACGCCGCGGAGGAAATGGAGTTCCCCGAAGATGCGCGGGTGGCCAGCCGCGGCGATGCCCATCAACTGGGAGAAGTCGTGCCGCGCGGCGTCCTCAGCGGAGTCAGCACCGGGCAGCCGGCAGCCGAAATGAACCCAAACTCCAGCGGGCGGAAGGAACTCGCCGATTGGCTTACCCGCCCCAGCCATCCGTTGACGGCCCGAGTCTACGTGAATCGTCTGTGGCAACATTTGTTTGGCCGGGGCATCGTTGCCACCACCGACAACTTCGGAACGCGCGGCGAGCAGCCAACCCATCCGGAATTGCTGGACCACCTGGCAACACGCTTCGTCGAACAGGGGTGGTCAACGAAAAAGCTGATCCGGGAGATCGTCCTCAGCCGCGTCTACCAGCTCTCCAGCCGGCCCAATCCGCGGAATGATGAGATCGACGCGGGAAACGAAATGCTGTGGCGATCCAACCGCCGTCGATTGGAAGTGGAAGCCATTCGCGACTCCATCCTGCAGGTTAGCGGCCGCCTGGATTTGACCGGCGGCGGACCCTCCTTGCCCTTGACCGCGCAAAATGTCCACACCATCGCGCCCTTCTTTCTCGAAGACGATTCCCGCATTGAGCCCCACGTCAAATACAGGCGAACTGTTTATCAACCCATCATGCGCAATAGCCAGATGGACGACGTTGACATCCTGAACGTCTTCGACTTTAAGGATCCCGATCAGGTGGTCGGCACCCGGTCCGCCACCACCGTCCCCTCGCAGATGCTCTACCTGATGAACTCCCCGTTTCTGAAAGAGGAGGCCCGCCGCCTGGCGGAGGCGACCAAGGCGCTGGCTGATCCGGCGCGTGTGGCAAAGATCATCCTGGGAACGCTTAGCCGGCCCTCCACGCAACGGGACTTGGACCAGGCCCGCCAGTTTGTCTCGGACTTCCAGGCGGCTTACGCCAAGCAGGCCGCTGCGGGGAACAGTCCGGCGGCGGACCCCAATGTCGAGGCGTGGGCCCGGTACTGCCACGCCGTTTTCGCCTCCAGCGAATTTTTGTATCGTAGATAGCGAGAGGCAACAAAACATGGCCCATTCGATTGATTCGGCACCCCGCGACCGTCGTGGCTTTCTCCGCTCCCTGGGCGGTGGCTTTGGATCCCTGGCCTTCGCCGCCATGGCGGCCGGACAGGATCCGCTCGCCTCCAGGCAACCGCACTTCCCGCCCAAGGCCAAGCGCGTCATCCTGCTTTGGATGCAGGGCGGGCCATCCCAAATGGATCTGTTCGATTGCAAGCCCCGCCTCAAAAAAGAGGGAGGGCAGAAGGTTCCGTTTCAAGTCAACTCGACAAAAATACGGCGGGAAGACACATCGCTGCTGTTGCCGCCCGTGGCAGATTTCCAACAGGTGGGCCAAGTTGGTTTGTGGATGTCGAACCTGATGCCGCATCTGGCGGGCAAGGTGGACGAGTTATGCTGGCTGCGCGGAATGGTCACCGATAGTCCCGCGCATCCCGCCGCCATCCGGTTGTTCCAAACGGGATCGTCGCAGTTCGTACGGCCGTCGATGGGGTCCTGGATCACCTACGGACTCGGCACGGAGAACCGGAATCTGCCGGCCTTCATGGTCATCAGCCCGATGTTGTACGGAGATGACGGTAGCCCGTTGCACTACTCCAACGGTTTCCTGCCCGCCATCCATCAGGGCATGCGGTTGGGTGACGCACGCACGCCGGTGAAGAATTCGAAGATCGGCTACATGGGCGATTCGTCGCTTTCGGTTGATTTGCAGCGGCAGCACTTGGATCTGATTCAGGCCCGCAATCGGATGGACCAGGAGACCTCCGGTGCCGATCCGAACGTGGAGGGGCTCATTCAGTCCTATGAACTCGCCTTTCGAATGCAGGTACAGGCCCCGGAAGTGTTCGACGTGATGAAGGAGTCGGAAGCCACGCGCAACCTCTACGGCATCGGCGAGGATACGACGGACAATTTCGGCCGCAAATGTTTGATGGCCCGCCGGCTCGCCGAAGCCGGCGTCCGCTACATTCAGGTAACGGACAATGGCTGGGACCATCACGCCAAAATCGACACCACGCTGCGGAAGAGTGCGACGGGTATCGACAAACCACTGGCCGGCCTGCTTACCGACCTGAAAGCCCGCGGCTTGCTGGAAGACACCCTGGTGATCTGGACGGGTGAATTCGGCCGGACTCCCTTTGACCAGTCCCAGGGCGGCGACCGCGCCAACGCTGGCCGCGATCACAACCCCAACTGTTGGACGATGTTCATGGCCGGTGCCGGCGTGAAAAAGGGATTCGTGCATGGAGAGACCGACGAGTATGCGTGGAAAGCGGTGGATGGAAAGGTCCACGTGCATGACTTGCATGCGACCATTCTGCACCTGTTGGGACTGGACCATGAGCGACTCACGTATCGTTACAGCGGCCGTGACTTCCGGCTGACCGACGTGTACGGAAACGTCGTCAAACAGATACTTGTTTAAAGCGGCCGGCGGCGGTGCGACATAATCGAAAACTCCCTTGACAGCATACCGGTATGCCGATAGCATGACTCCACGGCATACCACACTGCCCCTGGGAGACGTGTACATGGCTCGATTTCCTTTTCTTGCGCTGACGCTCGTTCTGGCCTCCACCCATTTGGTTGCACAAACCACTACGGCCAGCATCGTTGGCACGGTCCGCGATGCAAGCGGAGGCGTTATCCCCAACGCAAGCATCAAGGCCAAAGCGGTCGCCACGAATCAAACTCGCGAAGTGACGACGGACCCGGACGGCAACTACATCTTTATCAACCTCCCGATCGG
>CAMDKT010000479.1 GCA_945900935.1 Candidatus Sulfopaludibacter sp. SbA3
CCCGTTGCTGTTATCGGGAAAGCCCAGGGTGAGGGTAAACCCGCGTTGGTGCGTGGAGCCGAACACGGTTGTGATGTTGCCGTAGCTCAACCCGGCCGAGGCGCGGATGACGGTCTTTTCGTTGTGGGTATAGGCCATGCCGAAGCGCGGGCCGAAGGCCTTGAAGTAACTGTCGGCCAACGTGCGCGATCCTTCGCGGCCCTCGCCAGTTCCAGCATAAATCAGCGCGCCCTTGATTCCCCCGGCGGCCGGGTTGGGCCGGTCTGGAGCGAAGTCGCTCCAGTGGTCGTTTTCGCCGGTGGGGGGCAGCATCGTCTCCCATCGCAAACCGAGGTTGATCATGAGGTTTCGCTTCACGCGCCAATCTGTCTGGATGAAGCCGGCATACGACGGCCACTGCTGACCGATGTAGCGGACGGTTTCCGCAGTCCCGTTGTTGGCGTAGCCGAGGAGCATGGAGGCGATGGGGCTGCCGCCGGCGGTGGTGAAGTTGGTGTCGATTCCACCGGTGGCCAGGGGCCTGGCGGTGTGTTTGAAGTCGAACGCCATGCAGCCGGAAATGCACTGACGGCCGAAGCCGTTGTAGTACTGGTACATGGCCTGGCCGCCGAACTTGATGGTGTGCTTGCCTTTGATAATGGTCACATCGTTGGCAAACTGCTTGATGAAGTTCTCCGACCCGTTGTTGGCACGACCGCCCCACTGGCTGTAGCCATTGGAGAAGTTCATGTTGACGAGGTTCTCGTCGCAGTCGGCGACGTTGATGGCGCAGAACTTGTCCTTCCATTTCACGCCGCTCAAAACGGTGGCCTGGGGCGGATCGTGGTTTTCTTTCCAGTTGTTGCCTCCGCCGTAGAAGTGATTAAAGATCGTGGGCGAGATGTTCCAGTCCCAACTGCCGCGGAACACGTCCGAAAAACGGCGCGTATCGTTGAAGTTCACGAACAGGCCGGGCAGGTCGGCGGCACCGTTGGCACCCGGGTTTTCAAACGAGCGGTTGTAGCCCCAGTAGCCCGAAATGCGGTGCTTATCGCTAAAGACGTGGTCGCCCTTCACGCTGAACTTGGTGTTGGGGCGAACAACGCTGCCGCCGGTAACCAGGTAGTTGTTCTGCACATAGCCGACCGTTCCGGGGGCCGCGCCATTGTTCGGTACCGGCACCGTGCCGCTGCGGAAAACGCCAAGCGCTTTCACAATCTCGGGGTCGAAGCTGCTGGCCGGAATTTGATTATTCGGGAACACCGATCGCGTGACCACTCCCGCCGCGTTGACTGTCTGCGTGAGGGGGTTGTAGATGGGGATCTGGACACCGGCCGCATTCACCCAGTTGCGGAAGTCGCCGCCGTACATTTCCGGAGTTGGCACCGTGCGCTGCGCGCCGGTGGCGCCTTCGCGGTTGCGGAAAGCTTCGTAGCTGGCGAAGAAGAAGGTCTTATTCTTGCCATTGTAGAATTTCGGGATGACGACAGGTCCCCCAACCGAACCGCCGAAATCGTGCTGCTTATAAATGGGACGGGCAATTCCGCGGGCGTTGTTGAAGAAGTTGTTGGCGTCAATCTTGTTGTTGCGCAAGAACTCATAGGCGGTGCCGTGGATGTTGTTGGTGCCCGACTTGGAGGCGAAGCTCATGATGCCGCCCGTGGCTTGGCCGAACTCGGCTTTGAAGCCGTTCGTATCCACCGTGAATTCGGTGATCGCTTCGATGGACGGCGCGTTGACGGCCACCCAGCTCTGCTGGAGGGCGCGAGTCGTGTTGGCGGAGATGCCATCAAGGTTTGTACCGTAACCGGCAGCCTGTCCGCCGCCGAGGATGAACCCGGTGTCGCCGCCGACGTTCTTGGCTTCCGGCGTCATCGACGCGAGATTGAACGGGGACCGCATGGTGCCGCCGACGACGAGGGGAAGTTCGTCGACCAGCTTGTTATCGATGGTGACGCTCGATTTCGCGTTCTCGGTGGAGAGAGAAAGCGCGCTGGCGGAGACCTCGACAGCGGTTACGGAAGTGCCGACTTCCAGAGTGGCGTCGGCGCGAACCGTGCCCGAGGCGTTCAGCACGAGGCCGGTGATGCTGGCGGGGCGGAAGCCCGCTTTTTCCACGCGGATGTTGTACGTGCCGACTTGCAGTTGGGGAACGGTGTACTCGCCGCTGGCATTGGAGGGAGCGCTGAAGTTGACGCCGGTCTGTGTGTTGGAAAGAGTTATTTTGGCGGCCGGAATGACGGCGCCGGAGGCGTCGCGAACGGTGCCGGTGATGATGCCGCGTTCGGACTGACCGAACAAAGATGCCGCGCAGAGCGCGATGCACAGCGCCGCTTGGCGCAGGATTTTAGACATGGACTTATTACCTCTTGTTTTCAATGGGACCCTTGGCCTTGGCCGGACGATTCTAACCGGTTAGGGCGATTGTTAAAGAGTAACAGATTCCGGACCCCCCTTTAGGCGGGGTTAGCACGGCGCAAACGTGAAAACGACCGCGCCGATGAGGAACCAAATGGCCGCATAAATCAGTCCATAGCCGAAAAACGTGCGGAAATCGACGCGCGCGATACCGGCGACGATCACATACCAGAACGGCGACGTGAGGTTGCCCATGTGGTCGCCGACAGACAACGCCAGCAGCGCCCGTTCCACGGAGACCCCCAGCGCCATTGCCGATTTGACGGTGACCAGACCCTGAATGGCCCATTGGCCTCCCGAGGAAGGAATGAAGAACGCGAATACCGTGGCGATGGCGGCGGAGAGTACGGGAAACGTGAGCGGATTTGATGACGCGGCCACCAGCGACGCCATGGTTTCGCCGACGCTGGTGTGTTCGATGAGTCCGGACAGGCCCGCGTAGAGATGGTACAGAATGATGATCGGCCAGGCGGAGACCACCGCTTTTTCCAGGGCTTGCGACACTCTCTTCACGTTGCCCAGGACGAGAAAAGTGAGCAATAGCAACGTGACGTTCATCGAGTTGATATTCAGCCCGGCGGCTTTTTGGATGAAGTGATACCAGAGCCAGGCGAGTAGCGCGGCGCAGAGAATCCAACTGACGAACGGCGCGGCTTCCAGTTTTTCGGAGTAGGTTGTGGGTTTGAATGGTTCGGCGGGGGCCTGTTCGGCCAGTAGCCAGGCGCTGGGAAAATCGGAAAGAGGGCGATTCGACGCGGGCATCAGCAGTCTTCCAGTGGCGATTACCGCGGCAAGGTAGACGACGATGTCGATGATGGCGGCGGGGGAGCCAATGGTGCGGGAAAGCGGGATGACGCCGGTGAGATTTTCCAGAAAATGGCCGGGCGTGGCGACCAACAAAGGCGCGGAAGCGGAGAGGCCGAACTGCCAAACGGCGACGGCCGCATAGACCGTCGCCAGGAAGAATGGGAAATGCAGCGGGATGCCCTTGCGCTCGGCTTCCCGCGCGAAAAATACGGCGACCAGCGGACACAGCGCATAGCCGAGTCCCCAGAAACAGTAGGAGGCCAGCGCGGTCAGCAGCACGGCGAGCGCGACCATTTGCGACGCCGTGCGCGGCAGGCGGGAGAGAGCGCCGACCGCCGTTTGGAAGACCGGCGAGGATGCCAGCGCCGCCCCAAGCACGATGGTCAGCGTCATCTGACTTGTAAACGGAAGGAGCGACCAGAAGCCTTTGTAATAGGCGTCGATCAGTTGCAATGGCGTGTTGCCGAGAGCCAGTGCGAAAACGGCGAGCAGCAGCAGCAGAATGACGCTGGCCGTGATGGCGTCGGGAACAAACTGAACGATGAAATCAGCGAAGCGATCCAGGCGCGTGCGTGGGTTCACTCGTCTACCGGTTCGGCACCGTATTCCGCTTCTGATACCGTTCCCAAATGCGCGGTTCGACGTGTTGCTGGAGATACGTCTCGTACTCCTTGATCAGCGCCGGATTCGTCGGACGGCCGTAGATTTCCGTCGACTTGTACTTGCCTTCGTCGAATTTCTTCTTCGTCCATTCGTCGTGAACGTGGGTGATCTCGGCTTCGTCGATGATGTCCTGGACCAGATGCGGCGGGATGAAATAAACGCCTTCCCGATCGCCGAGGACGACGTCGCCCGGAAGCACCGTGGCGCGCCCGATGCGGACCGGGACGTTGAGTCCGCTCACCATCACGTTATTGATCGCCGCCGGAACGCCGGTTCGAAAATAGCCGCCCATGCCGGTGGGAATAATGCCGTTCAAATCGCGGACCGCGCCGTCGATGACGAAGCCGTTGCCGGTGGTTTTCCAGATGTAATAAGCGAGGTTGTCGCCCACAACGCCGCCGGCATTGGGGTTGGCGTTGGCGTCGACAACGAACACGTCGCCCTTCTGCAACATGTCGATGGCGGTTTGGTGCGACAGACGCGCCCCGTTGTGGGCGGCCCGCCACTTTTCCTGATCGACGTCGGCGACGTCTGGACGCAAGGGCATCAGTTGCAGCGTCATCGCGCGGCCGACGAGGTTCTTGGACGGGTTCACGATTTGAAAGCCATCCACGTATTGGTTGGGGTAGCCTTTGCGGATGATCGAAAGAATCTCCTCCGACGACATCGCGCGGAGCTTTTCCAGCAAGGCGTCGGGGACTTTCGGCCGGCCATCGGGGAAGCGTTCAAAAGGGTTTTGCTTCGTGTATTGCAGCAACTGCTCTTTGGAGAGCGAGTTGATTTGGGCCGTCGCGGCGAGGGCGGCGAATGCAAGAAGGGCAAGTTTCATTTGCCCTATAGTATTAAAGCTTGAGCGACGGCGCGAGCGATGGCGGCGGCGCCGGGCGTATCGCCGTGGACGCAGATGGTTTGGATGTTTGTGTTGAGGGCGAATCGCCGGGCCTGTTCGGCCGCTTCCGCGGGGTCTGTGATTAGCGCGTTGGCTTCGGTGCGGGCAACCAGCGTGCCATCGGGGTTGTACCTTCGATCGGCGAAAGCTTCAGCGGCGATCTGGAAGCCCGCTTCGGCGAAAACTTCCAACATGCGGGAATTGGCGAGTCCAACAAGAGTGATTTCTCTGCTAAAGCGAGCAGCGCCTTGGGCGATGGCGCGGGCGAGATCCGGGTCGTTGACGGCTTGATTGTATAGGGCCCCGTGCGCCTTGACATGCCGGATTTCGCTCGTGAATTGGGCCAGTG
>CAMDKT010000480.1 GCA_945900935.1 Candidatus Sulfopaludibacter sp. SbA3
GGCGGCTTGAGCTTGCAGCCATGGATCCGGCGTGCGGACGGTCAGGATCGACTTGAGATGGCGTTCCTCTGCCAACTGCGCAAGCGTCTCGGCCAAGGGTCCCCGGCGGATCTCCACACCCGGCAGTTCGAGCAGGCACTCGTAGATAAAGCCGATGCGCTTCAGGCCCCAGTTCTCGGCTTCCAACTGCCGGTCGTCAAACACGAAGACCGCCGGCCCGAGAGCGGGATCAAGCCACCCGGCGTTCAAGCAATCGGTGTGCAGCCAATGCAGTTTCATATGATGCGGAATAGCGATTGCCCGAGTTCATCGTACGAGCCTTCAAAAGGGCAAGCAGCCCGGCACTGGCGGCAGTAGCGCCCCGCGGTGTACTTTTCAAGATTTTCGCGGTTGAAGAAATATGGCTTATGAGAAAAGGTTGAGGCGACCCATTGCCACGAGAGGTTATTCGAGGCGGGATCGCCGTCAAGCAAATGGGTCAAGAACCAACGAGCGCCAGCTTGCCACCGCACCCGCCGCCAGTGGACGATATAGGCGGCCATCCACATCCGTGAATGATTGTGCAGGTAGCCGATCTGGCGCAGTTCTTCGCTGAAGGCGTCCATGCACGCCAACCCTGTCTGGCCTTGTTCGATGTCGGAGGGGAGGTTCATACCGTAGTCGTCGGCCTGCCAGCCCGTTTTGTAGGCTTCTCGGTCGTGCCACACACCTTCGCCCCATTGTTCGTAGAGGCGCTGCCAGTAGTCGCGCCAGGCCAACTCGCTGGCAAACTTGGAGGCGGCCTTCGGGCGATCGCCCACGAGCGAGCGAGCGCGCCGCCACACCTCGGCAAGGGAGAGGACACCGTGACGCAGGTAGGGCGATAGGCGGGTGACCGCTCCCTCCAAATGATTTCTTGTTCGCCCGTAGCGCTCCGGGTCAATGGCAGCGAGCCGAAGAAGAGCAGCCGGACGGCCACCTTCAAACGGGCTCAAAAATGAATCGCGCGCCGTCGCCGTGCGAAATTCCGAGCGAAGATACTCTGCGAGCTCTTCGCGCGTGGCAAACGAGGTGCGCAGCGGGCCAGTCATACGCGGGCGCTCCGATTGCGGCGGCAGCGCTCACTACAATAACGAACCTCGTCCCAAACGCGGGCCCACTTTTTGCGCCAAGCGAAGGGGCGGCGGCAGACCAGGCAGAGTTTGGACGGGAGGTCTGACTTCTTAACGTTTGTCATCAGCGCGGCCTCACTGTCCCCAGACCGCCGTCGACCCCGAGCACTTGGCCGGTTATCCAAGAGTTAGCGGGATCCACCAGCCAAGCGATTGCGGAGGCGACATCTTCCGGCCGGCCGATTCGTCCCAGCGCGTGCATGGACTGTGATGCTTTCAACCCTGCCTCACTTTCAGTTATCCGGGTAGTCAACGGGGTTTCAACCAGCCCCGGGGCGACGCAATTGACGCGGATGTTGCGCGCTCCGTATGTCGCGGCCGCCGACAGGGTAAGTCCGATCACTCCGCCCTTGGCGGCCGCGATTGCCTCGTGATTGGGAAAGCCCGTTCTCGCGGCGGCCGTTGCGCAGAGAACGATCGATCCGCCAGAACTCATCATCGCTTTGGTGCCCGCGCGCACCGTGGCGAATGCGGTTGTCAGGTTTGCCGCAATCGTATCCTGGTATTCTTCCGCCGTGGTCAGGTGGGACGGTTTCAGGAGCAAGGAGCCGGCACAATTGACGATCGCCCCAATCGGAGCAGCTTCCTGAACGGCGACATCCAGCGCATCGAAGTCCGCGGCGTCAACCGAGACCGAGGAGCAGCCGAGCTCACCCGCCAAGGCCTCTAACTTCCCGGCGTGACGCCCGGCGAGGGTTAGGTCGAATCCCGAAGCGCGCAACCATCGCGCGGTGGCTGCCCCGATGCCGCCCGAAGCTCCAATAATGAATGCTCGCACCCCCGGTTAGATTCCCGCTGCGGAAAAAGAGATCAAAAAAAGCGGCCGGGGCGCGTGCGACGGTCATAATAATAGAGGGTAACTGTTTTGCGAAATCTGATTATTATCCTGGGAGACCAACTCGATTCTCAGTCCTCGGCACTGGACGGCCTCGATGTCGGCGTGGACCGGATCTGGATGGCAGAGGTGGAAGAAGAGTCGAAACACGTCTGGAGTCACAAAGCCCGAACGGTCTTCTTCCTAGCCGCGATGCGACACTTCGCGGCAGTGCTCACCAAACGCTCCTGCCACTGCGACTACGTCAAACTGGACGATCCCAAGAACACCCAGAGCCTGGCCGGTGAACTCCAGCGCGCGATCCGGGCAAGGCGCCCGCAGAAGGTGATTTTGACTCAACCGGGTGACTGGCGCGTTCAGCAGGCGCTCACCACCTGCGCCGCCGACGAGGGTGTACCGCTCGAGATCCGCGAGGACCGGCATTTCTACTGTTCACTTGAGGGGTTCCGGAGTTGGGCGACCGGACGAAAACAGCTGCGCCTCGAATACTTCTATCGCGAGATGCGGAAGCGCCACGGCATTCTCATGAAAGACGGCAAGCCCGAGGGCGGCGAATGGAACTTCGATGCGGAGAATCGGGGGACCTTCGGCCGAAGCGGTCCGAAACATGTCCCAAAGACTCTCTCCTTTCCTCCTGACCGTGTTACGCGGGACGTCATCGCGCTTGTAGAATCCCGATTCGGCGGCCACCCCGGCCGTCTCGACAAGTTCGACTTTCCGGTGACAACCCAGCAAGCGGAGTCCGCCCTCGACGATTTTATTCGAGAACGTTTGCCGGATTTCGGCCGTTATCAGGATGCGATGTGGGTAGATGAGCCCTACCTCTACCACTCGCGATTGTCGGCGGCCATGAACGTGAAGCTGCTGCCGGCCCGCCGCGTGGTGGAAGCGGTTGAGGCGGCCTACAGGCGCGGCGATGCTCCCCTGGCCGCCGCGGAAGGATTTATCCGGCAGATCCTTGGCTGGCGCGAGTATGTTCGGGGGATCTACTGGAACGACATGCCTGCGTACGCGGACAGCAACGCGCTCGACGCTCACGAGCCGCTCCCCGGCTTCTATTGGACCGCGGAAACGCCGATGAGTTGTCTGCGCGATGCGATCGGACAGACTCTCAGTTACGGGTATGCGCATCACATCCAGCGTTTGATGGTGACCGGACTCTATGCGCTGCTGCTCGGGGTCGAACCGCGGCAGGTTCACGAGTGGTATCTGGCGGTGTATGTGGACGCCATCGAATGGGTCGAGCTTCCGAACACGATCGGTATGTCGCAGTATGCCGATGGAGGCCGGATGGCGTCCAAGCCCTATGCGGCCACGGGTAAGTACATCCAGCGCATGAGCAACTACTGCGAGCGGTGCGCCTTCGATCCCAGCAAGGCGACGGGCGCCGACGCTTGTCCCTTCACCACGTTGTACTGGGACTTCCTGATGCGCAACGAGACCCGGCTGCGCCAGACTCCCCGCATGGAACTGCAGTTGCGCAACCTATGCCGATTGGACGAACCCAAGCGGCTAGCCATCCGCCAACGCGCGGCACAAGTGCGCAGCGGGCTGATTCCCGCCAGTACATTGCTCTCATGAAGACATGCCTCATCGTGGGAGCCGGCATGGCGGGACTCACGGCGGCGCGCGGGCCGCAACGGCAGGGTTGGCTGGTACAAGTCGCGGGTGAGCGTGAAGATTGGAATCGAACAGGGATGCTGCGGTATGCTACACCAGAAGGTCTGAAAACTTTGCGATCCTGGAGTGACGATGGGCGCGGCGGCTGTTTTCGAAAACCCGAATTCAATCACCCGTCCGATCTCGCCCTGTCGAGAGCTTGGTGCGTACGAAGCTTTATGGACGGAGCAGGGTTCGAGCTTTCGTTCGATCGCTGAGCGATTCGGCCAGCGACTAGGTTCAATTTCCTCCGACTTCGTTCCAGAGGACGAGGCGTTTCGATATGCGGCCACCCACCGTGCGGCAGACTTTGTCAAAGGCCAGAGTTAAGAGATTCGGCATCCGGGTTCACGGAGCAGGGGACTATCCCAAACGTATTCGAAACGCAGAATACCCGGTAGAGTTTCTCTACTTTAAAGGTTGGTGGGCGGGCGGCGGGGTCACTCTCTCCAGAAACTTCTCTTCGGATGACGCGGGAAGCCCGGTGTTGAGCGCTGATTTGTGGCGGGATGAGGGGTAGTTGTGCTGGCAGGGAGGAATAAATGAGTGAGGAGTACGGTCGAATGCGCACACGTCCGCTGTGCTGCCGCCAGGGAGTATCGGGGCAGGAGCAGCGCGTGTTCGTGATCGCTAGAGTCTTACCGCCGGAAGCCTCGCCTACGCGTTGGCAGTGACCGGGAGAAGGTGAAGTCCGAGAGCAGTTGCATTTCTCTGAAGTTCGTTGATCTCCCGTTGGCGATTCCTTTCTTCGAAGTGCTTGGTCCCGCGATCAACCCATGCCTGGCCGTGGGTGAGGATCCGATAAACCAGACAGCCCATATAGCGCCCCATTCCTTTGATCGCTTTGGGCGCTCCTCGCCGCGCTCGCAGCTTCCGGAATTTGGCCCCTAAGTAACTCTCGCTGCGAAACAACGATCTCGCCGCCAGACGCAGCGCGTTTCCCACACGGCTGTTCACCCGCCTGCTTCTTTGGCGGATGACTTTCCCGCCGCTGACATCCTGGCTCGGCGTCAAACCAGCCCACGATACGAAATGCTGCTCGGTCTTAAAACGGCTCAGATCGGTGCCTACCTCGGAGAGAATCGTCTCCGCCGTCATGACGTCGATACCATCGATGGTCGTCAGGTCCACTCCGTTCACCCGGTTCAGTTCGGTCTTCAAGTCGAACTTCGGCGCGTTTCCTTTCGGCTTTTTGCTTTTCCGCTTTTTCTTGCCGCCATCGTCCGTCGCTTCGGCGTCCGATCCCGGCAGACTCCGGCTCGGAATCGCCGCCATGTATTTCTCCAACTCGGAGACTCTTAAAAAACGGGGGCGACACGATAAACGAATGCCGGCGCCGACCAAGTTTGGCATATCGATCTTACGCCGCGATATTCACGGCCGATTCAGAATCTGCCTTCATGGCTGGGTACCAGCGGCGAAACGTCTGGCGTAGTTCA